>ONPK01000083.1 GCA_900319675.1 uncultured Bacillota bacterium | reverse complement strand
TCTACTCTGAAAGCCGTGGGTATCTGATTGCCACCAACAAGAAGCATCCGGAATCATTTACTCATTACCGTCTGGACCGCATCAGCAAGGCTACCATGCAGGATGTTCCGGTAAACCCATTGAGAAATCCCAGGGATGCCTATGAATATGCCCGTAACAAGCTGTTCATGTACGGTGGAGAAACCAGCCACGTCATGTTCAGATGCCATGAAAGCATTATGGATGCGATGATTGACATCTTCGGTACCGAACTGTTCATCACTCCTCAGGATGATCATTACTTTACCTTCTGGACCACTACCAGTAAGATCGGAGCCAGATATCTTGCCCAGCAGTATCTGGATTCAATGGAGATCCTGCAGCCGGAAGAACTCAGGCAGGAATTCCTGAGTGATCTGGAAAGAGTCGTGGATAATTACAGGAAATAGATTACAGGAAATAGAAAACTGTACGTTTTTTCTGCCAGATCAACATGTATGCTGATAATGGAAATGAATTCGGCTGTGATTCATTCACGTAGAGACAAGGAGGCAATACATGTTAACAGGAATTCTCGCCGCAATCGTTTTGATGATCGGTTCTCCAATTGTTATGCTAATTGATCTGCTTGGCGCAGTAAAAGGGAGAAAATAAGTTCTTCAGAATCAGGCAAAAGAAAAAGGTGTGCTCACTGAGCACACCTTGTTTTTCTAATTCAGCCTGATTAGTTCTTGGCTGTCTGCTTCTTGCCTAAGAAGTATGTTACTACGAAGGCGATGGCTACTGCGAGAACCATGACACCCATCATGCCCCAGAAGTTGCCCATTGTTCCGTCAGGATTGAAGTAAGCTGCGAATGAGATGAAGCCAGGGTTAGCTACTACGAACTGTGTCAGTCCGAATAAGCCAGCCAGGAATCCACCGACGCCGCCGCCAACCATTGCGCCGATCAGAGGATATCTGTTCGGGAACAGAACGCCGTATACGCCAGGTTCGGTAATACCTGATAAGGCTGTGATACCAGAAGAGATGCCTACGCCCTTCTTGTCAGCGTCTTTCTGTAATAATGCATATGCCAGACAAGCGCCGCCTACGGCTACGTTTGCCGGAGCCATACCTGTACAGATAAGTGGGTCTGAACCAACTTCAGCAAGTAAGAGGAACAGAACTGGATATGTAGCGTTGTTCATTCCGAAGAATACCAGCCATACTGTTGTAGCACCGATGATGGCAACAGCCAGAGCCGGGAATGCGCGGTAGATTGCCAATACGCCGTTAGCTAATGCTGTACCAACCCAGTAACCGATAGGACCGAGAACGATCAGTGTTACAGGAACAACGATCAGCATTGTCAGAACTGGTAATAATACTGTTCTGAATACGACTGGCAGAACCTTCTGCAGGAAACGGTAAACGACACTCATGAATAATGTTCCCAGAACTACCGGGAAGATCTGGCCGTTGTAACCGATGCTTGCTACTGGAATGCCTAAGAAGTTGAGAACTTCCGGACGGTTAGCTGTAACATACAGCAGGATGGCGCCTAAGAATGCTCCGAGGTATGGATTTGACTTTAAGCGTGATGCTGATGAGAAGCCAATGTATACCGGTAAGAAGTAAAGCATTGCCTGCTGAATTGCAGTTAATACGAATACTGTGCCGCTTTCTGCACTTAAGTGTGCGAATGTCTGTAACAGGGAGATGACTGCGCCTGTAAGACCACCGGCGATGAATACAGGAATGATTGGTGAGAATGTTCCGCCAACATATGACAGGATAGCCTCAACAACATTGCCCTTCTTCTGTGTGTCTGCCTTGAATGCATCTGCATCATCAATTGAGCCGGCTGCCTTGATGTCGTTCTTTATGATTTCTTCATAGAGAGAAGCTACATCCTGGCCGATTACGAACTGCTGTTCGCCGTTCTGCTGGATCAGGTTAATGACGCCTGGAATCTTCTTTGCCTCTTCTGCGTTCAGCTTTGCATCGTCTCTGAGATTCAGACGTAAGCGTGTCATGCAGTGAGAAGCGCTTAAGATATTACCGACGCCACCTACAACAGCGATAATATCATCTGATAATTTCTTGTAATCTTTCTTTGCCATATATTCTCCTTTCCCAATGAATATGTAAAGAATAATTAGTTATTTTCCATCTTGGCCTTGATGTCGCTGGCGATTTCGCTTGTCTTTGTGAAGTCACGCCATTCTGACATGTCATAGCCCCATTCCTGACCGTTTGACTTGATCAGCTTTGAATACCACTCGAATGAATCCTTCTTGTAACGCTTCAGGTCTCTGAGATCATCGTCTGTTCTGTTAACGAATACCAGACCGTATCTCTTGGCCATGCCGTTACCGGTTGACAGCAGGTCTGTGAATGACCATGGATTGAAGCCGAATACTTCAACGCCGTCAGCGATTGCCAGACCTACGTTGTAGATGTAGTCTCTCAGGTAATCAATGCGGTACTGGTCATGGATCTTGCCGTCTTCTCCCAGGTCTTCATGAGCACCGAAGCCGGCCTCTGTGATTACCATTGGCAGATGATAGTGATCCCACAGGTAACGTAATGCATATCTCATTGAAACACCGTCAATGTGCCAATCCCAGTCAGTTGTTTCAACATACTGGTTTCTGTCCAGAGCATATTCCCCAGGAAGGTTGGTGTAAATGAATTCACCCTTGCGTCCGTACTTGTTCAGGCCGATTTCCTGAACATATGATGGATCAGGCCACATGCCTACGTCGCTTCTGTAGCAGTTAACGGCGATGAAGTCGATCTTGGCCTGTTCGAGAAGTTCCATGTCACCAGGCATGATGCCAGGATCGATGTCATTTTCCTTCCAGTAATTCTGAATGAATCCGCTGTAGTTTCTGTATACATATGTATCGTCCCAGATCTTCTCCGTGAATTCTTCAGCGTTCATGGCAGCGATCTGATCTTCAGGCTTGCATGACTTTGGATAAATAGGTACATAACCAGGAACAGGTCCGATCTTGCCGCCTTCAACCATTTCATGGCAGGCGATGACGGCCTTGGCGTGGCACATGTTCATGATGTGGTTGACCTGCCACTTTTCCTTGAACCAGTCCTTGCAGCCCTTTGAAACACCTAACCAGTGTCCGTATACGATCTGCATGTTCTGCTCGTTGATGCTTAACCAGTATTTTACTCTGTCACCGAAGTTCTCAAACAGAACACGGCAGTAGTAATCAAATTCATCAATGATGGCTCTGTTGTGCCAGCCGCCGTATTTCTCATCTACCCAGACAGGCATGTCATAGTGGTAAATGGTAACGATTGGCTCAATGCCTGCAGCCTTCAGCTCATTGATCAGGTTGTTGTAGAATTCAATTCCCTTTGGATTTACCTTGCGGTCCGGTCCCGGGATGATTCTTGACCATGAGATGCCGAAGCGGTAGCTTGTGAATCCGCATTCCTTCATCAGAGCGACGTCTTCCTTGTAATGATGATAGTGGTCAGCTGCGATGGAGTTGTCAGCGAATGGCTTCTTGGTCTGAGAGTTCAGGTCAATGATGGCAGATGTACGGCCATCTTCCAGTGTAGCTCCTTCTACCTGCCAGGCAGCACTTGATGCGCCCCACAGAAAGCCTTTTGGAAAAACAGGATTGGTATTGTGCTTCATGTTAGTTCCTCTTTTCTTCTATACCCAAATTATAAGTATTGTAAATATAAATAATCATTACTGTTTGTGATACCAATCACATCTTTTGGTATCATTTTATGATACCAAAATGCTATAATGCGGGTAGAGAGGTGCTGCATATGAAAAAAGACCGCAGGATTGCCTTTAACATCCTGACCAGCCTGCTATCAATAATGAATCAGAACGATGAAAGTAATGTTGACTGCGTACTGGCCAAGTATCTTCTGGAACATCTTGACGAGATTCCCAGGCTCAGCATCTATGATCTGGCCGATGCCTGTTACGTTTCCCGAAGTTCCATACACAGATTCGTCAGATCCTGTGGCTATGAATCGTTCCGTGAATTCAAGAAGGCTTCAGTGGATGCCGACATGCACCGCAGAAGATTCATTCAGTATACGGATTTTACCGACTATCCGGTTCACCTCAAATACCAGACCATGCAGATGATGGAAGATGTCACCAGAATCGCTGACTCTGAGGAAATGAGCAGAACGATCGAAGCCATTCACGACAGTAAGGAAGTTGTCTTTCTGGTCGCCGATGACTCCAGTTCACCGGTGAGAGTCTTCCAGCAGCAGATGACCGCCGTAAACAAGATCGTCCGCGTTCTTACCAGTTCAAACACCAATCTGTCCATGATAGACAGTCTTACGGACAGGGACCTGCTGGTTGTATGTTCAATTTCCGGTAACTTCGCCATCATGATCAACGACGACGTCCGGGAGCTGGCCACGAAAAAGATCCTGCTGACAACCAACAGGACCACCTTGTTCTCTTCGTCGTATGATACCATATTCTATCTTTCCAGTTACCGCTTCAGTGCCTCCAGCAACCTGGTGGCCAGCCAGAACATCTACACTGCCTACAGTCTCAGCCACTTCCTGGATCTTCTTTTCCACTTTTATTATGAAAAGTACCAGTTTGAATTAAAGAAGGATCCGCAGTAATGCGGATCCTTTAATATCTATTCATTCATGAGTTCTATCACTTCATACTGACAGTGGGCTTCCGTTCTGTATGGAAGGTACCATCCGCCTATTCCCGGTGACACGTAGACCTTATTGCCGCCAACGTCATGTTCCCCGTTCGCTATGTATCCTGCCATGTTGTAAAGCATCTGCATCGGGAAGAACTGGCCGGCATGAGTATGTCCTGACAGCTGCAGGTCTGCCTTCAGTTCCTTTATGTCGTCATAGTTATATGGAGAGTGATCCACGCATATGATAAAGGCGTCTCTTGAGAAAGCCGGCAGCTGACTGACCGCTTTACGGGTATTTCTTGTTACGTCTTCTCTTCCTACTAATATCAGGTCATTGTCTATCTCAACGACTGAATCTTCCAGAATGGTTATGTCGTTTCTCTCAATTACCTCTCTTAATTCATCTTCAGCATATTTCTTTCCCCCGATGTAGTCTCCTCTGTCCTGACGGTCATGGTTACCGTAAACGTAATATACGGGAACGCCAAGAGAACCAAGCTGCTGATAGGTCCATTCCATCTCGCTTTTTTCGGTGTGTTCATCTGTTATGTCTCCGCCAAGCAGGATGAAATCGGGCTGAAGTTCTCTGATCTCCTTGAATGCCTTCTCAACCGCTGACTGACTCTGAGCTGAACCGTAGTGCAGGTCAGAAATGAATACGAAGGTATGTTTCTTAGACAGCTTTGTTGAACTGTAACTGAGATGATTGGCTTTAATTATCTGCATGTTGACTGTTCCATACACAAGTGAAGCTGCCATTACCAGCGCCAGAACCAGATATCTGAGTTTATTACTCTTACCACTTCTGGCTGATGAACTGAACTGCATCAGTATGTCGACAACACAGTCCGCCATTAAGCCAATGTCAATGGCCATCAGAGGATAGTCAAATTTCCACAGAAACGGACTTGCCTCGGCAATCAGAAGATAGGCCAGACCTGTTGATGCCACTGCCTTTACGACAAAAAACAGAATTCTTATCCAGTTGTTTCTGATTCTCCTGGTCAGAAAGTATAACAGGCTCATCACGCCAAAGCCAAGGATCCCACAGCCAGTCCAGGCCAGATACTTAATAAACGTCATGCTTCATCCTCCTTACAGTCATCACAATAATATCTTATCACAAACGCTTTCGTGCCCGTCAGTTTACCTGATCATCTTTCTCATGGTAAACTGAAGGCAGAGGTAAATAACATGAATAATCTGAAATACATATTTGTCCATGGCCTTTCCGGATGGGGAAGCTATGATGAACAGTACCAGAAAATGCCTTACTGGGGTATGAAGGGCGGAGATCTGATGGTCAGACTGAGAAAGGAAGGCTTTGACTGCTACGCCGCATCCGTACATCCGTCAAGAAGCGCCTATGACCGGGCCTGCGAACTGTTTGCCCAGCTTACCGGCAGAATTACCGACTACGGCAAGGTGCACTCTGATAGAAATGGTCACGAACAGTACGGACCGGATTTCAGAAACAGACCGCTCATAGATAAGTTCGATAAGGACACCAGACTGGTACTCGTCGGTCATTCCTTTGGCGGGGCAACGATAAGAACCTTTGCCCACCTGATGGCATATGGGTCGCCTGAGGAAACCTATGTTGATAATCCCCTGTTCAGAGGCGGCATGGCCGATAACATCTT
>ONPK01000003.1:42357-47872 GCA_900319675.1 uncultured Bacillota bacterium | reverse complement strand
CAGAAACTGTGCTCTCTTCAGCTTTGACAGTGACTCTTCAATGAAGTCTTCACGGCGGTTGTATTCATCCTTTGAGCCCACTCTGTTTCTGGCTTCCGCAAAGAACTTAGGTACGTTTACAAACGCAACCTTATGTCCCTTCTTAGCCAGATAATTCATCATGCAGGCAGCCAGGTATGACTTGCCAACGCCCAAGCCTCCATAGAAGTATATGCCCTTGTCCGGCAATCCCTGAAGCCAGGCCTTTACGACCTGGTAAACGGTCTTATAGCTGTCTGATTCACCAGACAGATCGATCTTATCGATGTCATATGACAGTGCCTTGTCACTCAGATCACACATCAGATAATTCTTTCTGTGAGACAGTGATATGTCATTCAGTCTCTGCAGTCTGCTCTTTCTGATGACGATATTCGGATAATCATCGACTATTTCAATGTCCTTGTAGTACATCCCTGATCCGATGGAACCATAACTGTCTTCATTGTTATTCATCGACTTAAGCCATTCATTGAAGATCCATGGATAATTTCTTACGGCCTCTTCAGAAGCATCATACTTCTTGAGAAGTCCCTGGATCCTGTTATCAGCCAGTAGTTCTTCAATTAACTTGCCTTCATCAGGATTAACTCCAGGAGGTAAATTCAGTCTTATGTCTTTCATTATTTACCCTCCTTACTGAACAGTCTTCCCATGATCTCGTCATAGCTCTGTTCGCTGCTTTCGCTTTCATAATCTCTGCTCTTGAAATCAGGCACCTTGTTATATTTTCTTGACGGCTGAATCTCCAGGGCATCCTTGGCTTTATCCAGTGTATCAATACCCTTCAGAGCCCAGCTCGTAGCTATCTTCTCTATATAATTTCTGTTAAGAGACTTATTTGTTGAGAACACCTTTTCAACAAGGCAATTGATGACTTCCCTGTTCAGCTTAAGTTCCAGCTGCATGTATTCCAGTATCTTCTTATCAGCAGCGTTAACCGGTATTCCTCCCTGCAGATCATAGAGGAACTGCACCGGTGGAACGTCATAATTTCCTGTTCCTGTGACAGTGCTGACACTCTTTGCGGAAATGCATTTGTTGCGCATCTTCTCAATGTCAAACGTTCCCTCATCTATGTCTATGCAGTCGGTAACGATGACCCTCATTGTAGGGATGTCAATGCTGTAGACCGTTGCCATCTGAGCAATCAGTTCAAGATTTGCCCTTGTTCTGAATTCCGGCGGCATCTGCAGCATGCTGAATCCTCTTAGGAAAGCGTTGATGTCAAATTCAGGTCTGATGTCCTGATAGTCATTGCGGCTCACCTTGCTGAAGTTAAGTTCATCACTCATGTCCCACTTGCTATTGAAAAGAGAAATGTCAAACTGACTGGTTACCTCAAGGTCATTCTCATCCTCCAGCTTCTCAGTCAGATGCAGCGTCTTGGTAATTTCATACTGTCTGTTTCCAACTTTCTTGGCATACAGTCTTGAGAACACCTCATGTGAAAGGAACTTGTTTACGCTTAACGGCGGCTGCAGTTCAAATCTGAAAGAATCATCATGTCTGTTATAGAAGGTCTTGAGAAGCTTGAACTGTTCAAGCAGCTTTATGCTTTCAGCTAGTTCATTAATGTTCATGTCCAGCAAGGTACAGATCCTGTCCAGCGTCATTTCATAGCTTCTCCTGTTAGCCTCAGCAGCCAGCATCTGATACAGTGAGAGACCTCTGGTACCGATGAATGGCACATATAAAACAGCGAGAGCCAGTAGATTCTCGTTATTCAGACTTAATAACTGTGTCACTCTGTAGCGGTTAGATCCCTTTATTTCCATCTGTTACTCCTGTGGTAACGTTCTGATTATTTCCGTGATTTTTCTTTTAACATTCTTCTGAAGAATCTCAATGGATCCTTCATTTTTTATTATAGCATCGGCCATTGAGATTTTGGCATCATCAGGCATCTGATTCTGCAATATTTTCTCAATTTCCTCTTCACTCATGTGTCTGTCATTCATCAGTCTTTGGATAATGTCCTTTTTGTCAGATACTACCAGGACATTGCAGTCAAAGTGTCTGTACCAGTCTGTCTCAAAAAGCAGAGGTACTTCCGTAACTACCATTTCCGCAATCTTATTACTCTGATAGAACTGTTCAACTTCATTCCAGATACAGTTATGCAGATATTCTTCGACTTTTTTCTTCATTTTCTCATCAGCAAATATCCGCTCTCTGATATATGCCTTGTTAACCTGTGAATAATCACAGTTGAATAAGCCTGCGAGATGCTTTCTGGTGCTTTCCTTCTCCAATAATTCTCTGTTGACTTCATCACAGCTGATTACCGGGTAGCCTTCTTCCATGAAAAGTGCGGAAACAGTGGATTTACCGGTTCCTATGTTCCCGGTTATAGCAACTCTAAGGGGCTTTTTCTTCTGACATTCCGGGCAGAAATAGGTTCCTCTGCCATTAACAAACTTCTTTTCTATAGCCTGCCCGCATATCTTACACGGTTCCTTCTCCCTGCTCTGTACGAACAGTTCCTGCTGGAACAATCCGGTAACACCCAGCGATGATGTATATGACCTTATCGTCGTACCACCTGCTCTGATGGCTTCTGCCAGAATCTTTCTGGTTGATTCAATTATCTCATTCCACTTGTCGCGTGAAATGTAACAGGCAGGATGCTCAGGATTTATTCTTACATCGAAGCAGATCTCATTTGCATAGATATTGCCTATTCCGGCAATCATGCTCTGATCAAGCAGCTGGCTCTTGATAGCTGTACTCTTTCCCTTGCAGTATTCCTTGAGATATTCCGCAGTCAGAGTATCGTCCCAAGGTTCCTTTCCCAGTTTATCCAGACAGCTGTATCTGTTGTTTTTCTCATAAAGGTACAGACGTCCGAACTTTCTGACATCGTTGAAGTGAAGTTCGCCCTTATCAAGTCTGAATATAACATGGCTGTGCTTGTCAGGTTCAGTTTCTTCAGCGTATACATAGAACTTTCCTTCCATGCGAAGATGAGCAATAAGCATGTAATTGCTGAGTTCAAAGAGAAGGAACTTTCCTCTGCGGCCGAAGCCGATGAACTTCTGCCCTCTCAGTTTCTTCTCGAATATGTCAACTGGTACGTTATCGATTATTTTAGGCCATCTTACTACGACTTCATTTATAATTCTTCCGTTTATTCTGTTTTCAAGAGTACGGACAACGGTTTCAACTTCCGGCAGTTCAGGCATTATTTGACCTCCAGCCAGGTTGATCCGCATTCAGTCTGAGCTAACAGCGGTACCTTAAGCTCCATTGCGTTTTCCATTTCTTCCTCTACCAGAACCATCAGACGATCCTTTTCCTCAACAGGTACGTTAAGTATTAGTTCGTCGTGGATCTGCAGAATCATTTCGGATTTCAGGCCTTCCTTCTTCAGCCTGTTTCTGACATTCAGCATGGCTATCTTGATCAGGTCAGCAGCACTACCCTGAATCGGTGCATTCATGGCAGCTCTCTTGCCGAATTCCTTAAGTGAGTGATTAGAGCTGTTTATCTCAGGAATCTCTCTTCTTCTGTTCAGCAATGTAGTTACGTATCCGTTAGCCTTGCAGTCATCGATGGTTTTGTCCATGAACTTGCGAACGTTAGGATATCTTTCAAAATACTGGTTGATGAACTCTCTGGCCTGCCATACCGGGATGTCCAGTCTTTCTGCCAGTCCGAAGTCAGTCATGCCGTAGTCAATGCCGAAGTTAATGGCCTTTGCCTGTCTTCTCATCAGAGATGTTACTTCATCTTCCTCAACACCGAAAACGTCCATGGCAGTCTTGGTATGAATGTCCATGCCGTTCTTGAAGGCATCAATGAGAGCCTGCTCATCAGCCATGTGAGCCAGGATCCTCAATTCTACCTGAGAATAGTCTGCGCCTACAAATACACATCCTTCTTCCGGTATGAAGGCCTTTCTGATCATCATGGCTTCCTCATTACGTACAGATATGTTCTGCAGGTTTGGATTTGACGAAGACAGTCTGCCCGTTTCAGCAATGCACTGATTGAACTCCGAATGGATCTTTCCGTCTTCTTCCACGTATTTCTTCAAGCCGATCGCATATGTGCTGTTAAGCTTGGCATACTTGCGGTATTCCAGTATTTCTGGAATGATCGGATGCTTGTTTTCAAGTTTCTTCAATACGGAGGCATCAGTCGATCTCTTTGATGAACGCATTAAGGCCAGATCATCATAGATGACCTCTGCCAGCTGCTTTGGTGAATTTATGTTGAACTGTCTGCCGGCCAGTTCATAGATCTTCTTTTCTATTACCTCAAGCTTTGCCGTTGTTTCTTCAGCAATGGCATCGAGAACCTCAGTTCTGACGCACACACCCTTTCTCTCCATTTCAAAGAGAACTTCTGCAAGCGGCAGTTCCAGTTTCCAGTAAAGTTCATTCATACCAAAATCATCAAGCTGCTTCATGACCTTGTCGCTTATCTCAGCAAACTTTGAAGCTACTTCACATGGATAATGAGTATCTACTGTTTCCCCGCCAAACAGATCTAGCTGAGTGCTGTTCTGCTTAGGTGTAACAGTTGCGTGATACTTTATGAGCAGATCGTCCAGATTCTTGATCTTGCTGTCAGAAAGGAACGCAGCTATCTTCAGATCAATGATCTTTCCCTTCAGACTGAGTTCTGTCTTATCCAAGAGATGATACCATCTCTTCACGTCATATAATATCTTTGTCTGTTCATTGCCCAGGAATTCCTTAAGCAGCTTATCTCTTAGCGCGTCTTCAAAGGAAATGTAGTAGTTTCCCTTTTCGTTGCTGAATGCCATGCCGTCATGTTCATCCAGGAAGATGGCCGTTCTGTCAGTAAGCATCTCACTGCCAAAGTAACTGACCCTTACTTCCTTTACCTCTTCCTTCTTTTTTACGGATGGCGCAATGCTCTTGGCTTCGTTAAGGAAAGAACGCATCTCATATTTGCTGTAGAATTCCATAGCCTTTTCGCTGCTGAAATCATATCCGCATTCATCAAGGTCAATGTCTATTTCTGCATCAGTCTTGATCGTTGCCAGCATCTTGGAAAGAAACGCCATATCTTTGTCGTTTACCAGATTCTCTTTGAGTTTGCCCTTGATTTCGTCTATGTGATCATAAAGGCCTTCAACCGTACCATATTCATTCAGAAGTTTTATGGCTGTCTTGTCTCCAACCTTGGTAACACCCGGTATGTTATCGCTTGGGTCACCGCTTAATCCCTTGAGATCAATTATCTGCAATGGTTTCAGCTGGAATCTGTCATAAAGAGCCTGCTCATCCATACATTCCATTTCCGTAATGCCCTTCTTCATGAGCCAGACCTTGGTGTTGTCATTGATGAGCTGCAGCATGTCCTTGTCACTGGTAAGAATGTTAACATCTTCATCTGCATACTTTCTGGATAATGAACCGATTATGTCATCTGCTTCTATGCCATGCTGTTCGTACTGCTTCATGCCAATTGCATCGATGTATTCTCTGACGATCGGGAACTG
>ONPK01000003.1:0-42315 GCA_900319675.1 uncultured Bacillota bacterium | reverse complement strand
AGTTATGCTTGTCATGATCAAAGGCTATGATGACACTGTCAGGTTCGATTACTTCAATTGCCTTCTGCAGCATCGTCGCAAAACCGAAAACGGCATTCGTCGGAATGCCGGCACTTGTTGACATCGGTCTGCCGTATACAGTCGCAAAATATGCTCTGAACAGCATTGAGTTACCATCTATTAACAGCAGTTTGCTCATGAGTTCTCCTTTCATAAAATAGAAGTCGTGGGACTTCTATTTAAACGCTTCTTCCAATGAAATAAGATTATCGTACATGATCGTCATGTAATCCTTGTTTTTATCCTTGTCCTCATCTGACAGCTTTGACAGTGATGACAGTGATATTTCCTTAAGTTTCAGCTCATCCCTTACCTGTTCATACAGAGCCATCATGTCCTCAGGCAGTGTTTCATCCTTGACAATGAACTTTACGTCATTCTCAACTATGGTCTTCTTTATGAAAGCCAGCTGCTCATCACTTGGCAGTACTCCGTACTTGGACATGATAAGCGGAAAAACCTGAACGTTATATGGCTTCTGCCAGTTGCCGAAGGTACAGCCTACGGTAACCAGTTTTACATTGAGATTCTTCAGAGACTGGTATTCGGCATCCATTCTTACCATGTTTGCCTGAATAGTCTTGAAGTTGTTCTCAAAGATCAGAGAATCTTCTGGATAGTAACTCTGGAGCCAGTCCTTGATCGTTGAGGCCATTGATGCCATGGCAATCGGATCCAGCCAGATGAACGGATCCTTGTCGTACATGTCAACCATGTCAAACAGATCGCTGTTGTAATAATCGCTCTCCGTAGTAACAGTAGTATTGTTTACGGTAACTGTCGTGTATCTTTTGAACTTGTTGACGGCTGAAAGATTAGCCAGGTTGAGTATCTCAAACTTATAGGACATTATTTTGCTTTCAAAGACATCCATGTACGGTTCAAGTTCCCCGACATAGATGAACAGAGTTGTTCTCTCCAGGATGTCCTTATACTTTGGTACCATTTCGGCACGCTGAATGAATTCATCGGTACTGATATATTCAACGTCTACTCTGTCACCGGCAAGTTGTTCAATTAAATACTTAACAGGATATATGGTAGTTGTCACAGTAGCCCGCTGGTTTACGCAGCCGGTAAGACAACATGTTAACATCGCTATGATAAGGGCTATGATTGTCTTCTTTTTCATAGTTAACCTCCTGTGTTGTATTATAACATATTTAAACAGGCGGTAACACTAAAGCTTGCCATCTTCTTTAAAACTGTAATAACTTCCACGGGTAACTATCACATGATCTATTACCGGTATGTTCATCATTCTTCCACACTGTACCAGAGTGTCGGTCATCATCACATCAGCTCCTGAAGGCTCACTGAATCCGCTGGGATGATTATGAGAAATTATGAGCTTTCTGGCATTACATCTGATGGCTTGGGCAAAGATTTCTCTCGGATCAATCTGTACGTTATCTATGCTGCCGCGGAATATCTCCCTGCTGCCTATTACTCTGTTTTTGACATCGAGAAATACGGCAGTCATTACTTCCTGTTCCAGTAAGCCATACTGCTGGCGCAGCCAGTTGACAACAGTAGACGGATTGCTTATTACATCTGTCTGCTTCATCTTCTCATAGCTCAGTCTGCGGACAATTTCCAGAGATGCCATCAGTTCCGTAGCCTTTGCCAGCTTTATCCCTTTCAGATCCATTATCTCCTTCAGAGACTTTCTCAACAATCCGCTGAAGCCGCTGCATTGACTGAGTATCTCATTTGCCAGTTCAACACTGCTTATTCCCTTGTATCCGCTTCTTAAAATGATTGCCAGCAGTTCACTGTCAGACAGACTTGCCATTCCGTATTCAAGAGCTTTCTCCCTGGGCCTTACAGTGCTTGGTAATTGTTTAATCGACATGTATCAAATAAAATGGGGATCATTTTCCCCATGATAACTGTATGCCGGCAACTGATACCTTTCCCCTTGAAGAAAACAGTATCTTAAGTATGGCTGCTCCCAGGGCTGTAATGCCCATGTAAACGATAAGTGATCCAGCTGTGATTCCTTTTCCAACCAGGCTTCTGCATTCTTTTTCTGTCAGTAACATAAAAACCTCCTCGATCTGACTATTGTCACTTTCAAGGAGGTCACCTTGTTAAATCAGTTCAAAATGCTTAAGAGCGTTCCAGATGCCATCATCGTTGATGTGCGTCGTTACATAGTCGCTGGCTGCCTTTACTTCATCCGTGGCATTACCCATGGCAACACCGATACCGCACATCCTGATCATCTCAATGTCATTATCACTGTCACCAAACCCCATGCATTCATCCAGACTTATTCCCAGCAGTTCACACAGACTCTTTATGGTTTTGCCCTTGTTTACGCCGGCATCGAAGCATTCGCTGCTTCCGAATTTGCGCTGTGCCGTAACGAACTTAAGATTTGGAAAGTTCTTCTGTTCTTCCATCATTTCGCAGTTTGGCGAATATGTAAAACAGCCCAACGGTGCTCCATGCGTTATGTGATAGTCTCTGGTAGCCGTGTTATCAGAGATCCATTCCTTCAGAATCGTCCCTGAAGCATACCTTCCGGCAAATTCTTCATAGTGATTGTATACCTGCAGTGAATCGTCAAACTTGAATCCGAAGACATAGTCCCGTTCCATGCAGAGGTCAATTATTCTGAGATAATCTTCCTCCTTCATGGGATAGCTCATTACTACCGAGCCATCAGTTCTGTTGACACAACTTCCGTTTACCGTTATCAGATAATCTGCTTTAAGCCTGTTTTTGATATCTGGCTGCATCAGATAATATCCTCTGCCTGTGGCAACGATTATCTTTATGCCCTTGTTTCTGCAGATGTTGATGGCAGCCATGGCACTGTCAGGTACAAGATCTTCCCCTCTGGCAATCAGCGTATCATCAATGTCTAAAAACAGTGCCTTTATCATCAGATTCTGTAAACCCAGTTTTCCTTTCTTTCTCTGGCAACAGGTTCTTCACCATCAGGATATCCGAGAATGCAATTACCGATTCCCTCGTATTCGTCTTCAACTCCCAGTTCCTTAAGAATGGCCTTGCCTTCCTCAGTTTCAAAGGTCTGCTTTGCTCTGTGGATCCAGCATGATCCAATGCCCAGGGCATGAGCGGCCAGCATCAGATTTCCCATGACCAGTGCGCCGTCATAGACATGTGTTCCCACATCCTTTCTGGCCAGTACGACGATGACCGTCTTTGCGCCATAGAAGTTATGAACCAGATCAGGATCCCTTCCTACCACTTCAGCATTGAGTCTTTCAAGTTTTTCTATCATATTTGGATCCTGTACGGCTATCATCATTCCAGACTGTTTGCCCTGTCCGCTTGCGGCATACTTGCCACATTCAAGTATGATGTCAAGATCCTCTTTGCTAATCATTTGATCAGTAAACTTTCTGATGCTTCTGCGTGTCAGAATACTGTTAATTGTCTCATTCATAAATCATTCCTCCGCATCATTATTCTATCATAAGCGATATTTATCATGCTATATTATCAGTGGGTGATGAACATGAGCATTAAGGGCATACTGTTTGACATGGATGGTGTTCTGGTAGATTCAGAAAACTATTCCCTGCAGAAATTTGAGGAAGCGGCCAGAAGTGTCGGAAAGACATTCGGTACTGATCTTTTTACAATGATCATGGGCAGGATAGCCGGTACTTCCATGGATGTCATCTCAGAGCGGCTGGGAAAGGAAAATGCTGATAAGGTATATGAGATCCATAACGACTTGATGATCAGAGGTTATGAAAACCATGAGATTCCACTTAAAGATGGCGCTTATGAACTAATTACCTACATCAATGAACATCACATTCCCTGTGCCCTGGCTACGACCAACAAGCCATACCGGATTCAGAAGTCCTTCGAAGCAAGTCCATTTGGCAAGGTTCCGTTTGAACACATCGTAAACGGGACTGACAACGTCCGCAGCAAGCCTCATCCTGACATCTTCATCAAGGCAGCCGGGCTGCTTGGTCTTGACGTGCGTGACTGCCTTATCGTTGAGGATTCCATCAACGGCATAAAGGCTGCCATTAATTCCGGTGGCTACGCGCTCATGATCCCAGACATTGCTCAGCCTGATGAATACATCCTGAACAATGTATACTGCATAAAAAAGGACCTTCATGAGGTCCTGGATCTAGTTAAATCGCTGTTTGAGGCGTAAGCCTTTTGGCAGATGGTTCTTGATCTGTCTGCCATCGCCCTTACCGAACCCGACAGGATGGCCCTTGTAACAGATCTGTACATAGCCTTTTTCACCTGAAGGAATGCTTTCGCCAAGCAGGAACTTATTTATTTCACTATCATCAGCTTCATGTCTGTTCATGAAGCTGTTTTCATTCATGATTGCCGTGAAGAATCCATGGTATGGTTCAACGCGGTTTTTGACAATTGTCCCCATTGGAATGCCCTGTCTTAGAATTCTGCCCTTGAAATCGATGAGATAGCCTGTTGAAGCGTATATTCTGTCATTGATTAGAGTATATCTAACCCCTGTTTTCATGTTCTTTTTAATGAAGTCATCAACTGTTTTGTCATGCGAGAAAGGAATGCTTCTTACTTTGGATGTGTTTGAACTGCTATTCTTTACCATCTTACAGATGAAGTGCCCTTCACCGCCATCCATCGGGAAAATGCGTGTAAGCTTACTTACGTCAAGGTCTTCGAATTCAATGCCCTTTCTTCCGCATTCCAATCCCGTATCCAGAAGACTGCAGTCCAGATGGTTTTTAAGGAACTGCAGGACTACATTTTCATTTTCCGTCTGATTATATGTACATGTTGAATAAACCAGCGTGCCGCCTTCCTTCAGAGCTTTGTAGGCATTATCAAGGATCTCCAGCTGTCTGTAACTGCAGGCCAGTACATTACGTTCCGTATAGTCATAGACTGACTCAGGATATTTCTTGAACATTGATGCCCCGGAACATGGTGCATCAACGAGAATGCGGTCGAAGTATCCCTCAAACTGGCTGCACAGCTGACCTGTTTCCATCGATGTCACGACATAGTTGTCATAGCCCCATCTTTCCAGATTACCTGCCAGTGTTTCAGCTCTGCCGGCATTGATCTCATTTGAAACCAGAAAACCGGTCTGATTCAGTGCAGACAGTATCTGCGTGCTCTTTCCTCCAGGCGCCGCACAAAGATCAAGTACTTTGTCATTCTCCTGTATGCTCAGGGCATTTACGGCTGCCGTGGCACTTGGTTCCTGAAGATAATATAGTCCACCCAGATGGAACGGATGAGTTCCCAGCTTTTCCTCACTTGTAAGATAGTATGTATTCTCGTCAAAAGGTGTCTTTTCTCCAATGTCAAAGTACTGCCTCAGTTCATCAATGCTGGTACGGGCAGGATTGATCCTGATGCCTCTGTACATTTCGTCATCCTGTGTCTTCATAAAGGCATCATATTCATCTTTTAACAGATTCTTCATCTCATTCAGAAAGTATTCGTTCATGCTTATCTCCAGTGCAAGACAATTATATATCATTTTGACATAGAAAAAACGCATTTGCATGCGTTTAATCATTTGCCTTGCTGATGAGGTCGCAGATCTTGTTGGCCAGATCCACCGGATCATCAACCGGGAAGCCTTCTATCAGCAGAGCCTGCTGGTAGAGAATGTCAGTGTACTTGCTGAAGTCTTCAGCATCCTTATCATGTATCTTCTGCAGTACCTTGAAGATGGCATGTTCCGGATTGATCTCCAGTACCTTGTTGGCCTTGGCCTTTTCTCCTTCCGGAAGCTGAGACAGGTACTTTTCCATTTCCATTGAGATGCCGCCCTGATCAGCAACCAGACATACAGGATTGCTCTTGAGTCGACTTGAGATCCTTACATCCGTTACCTTTCCATCAAGCGCTTCCTTCATCTGAGCAAGCATGTCGGAATTATCCTTCTGTAGTTCTTCCTTCTTCTGCTTTTCTTCATCTGTCTCAATTGAGGAATCAGCCTGCTGAGCGCTCTTGAACTGCTTGCCATCATAATCCCTCATCATCATGATGGAGAATTCATCTATCTCATTAGTGAAGTAAAGAACTTCATATCCCTTGTCAAGCAGCTTTTCAATCTGCGGCTGGCGCTTTATCTGCTCAATTGAACTGCCTGTGCAGTAGAAGATCTCGTTTTGATCTTCCTTCATTCTTTCCTTGTATTCCTTCAAGGTGACATAACCGTCATTGTAGGATGAATGGAACATCAGCAAGTCCTTGAGTTCATCCTTGTTTGCACCGTAATCCTGATATACTCCGTATTTCAGGCTGTTGCCGAAGTTCTTGTAGAAATCCTCGTATTTTTCTCTTTCCTTGACAAGCATGTCAACCAGTGCACCCTTGATCTTCTTAGTTACTGATTTCCTTAATGCCTGTAACTGCTGGTCCTGCTGCAGGATCTCACGTGAAATGTTAAGTGAAACATCGTCCGTATCGATCAGACCTCTGACGAATGAGTAGTAGTCAGGCAGCAGATCCTTGGCGTGGTCCATTACGAATACGCCTTTTGAATAAAGCTGCAGTCCTGCCTCATAATCCTTTGAATAGAAGTTGTATGGTATCCTTGAAGGAATGTACAGCAATGCCTTGTAGGAAACATTGCCTTCCAGTGAATAATGGATGACCTTCAGCGGATCTTCCCAGTCAAAGAACTTTGTCTTGTAGAAACTGTTGTAGTCCTTTTCGTCAATGTCCTTCTTGTTACGTCTCCATAAAGGTACCATGGAGTTCAGGGTCTTGAGCTCCTTTACTGTTTCGTATTCATCCTCACTGCCTTCCTTAGGCTGTGTCTTTTCAATGAACATCTGAATCGGATAACGAATGTAGTCGGAATACTTCTTTATGAGAAGTTCTACCTTGTAGCTGTCCAGATATTCTGAGTAATTGATATCCTTTGTATCTTCTCTGATGTAAAGAGTGATCTTCGTGCCGATTCTTTCTCTGTCACACGGTTCGATCTGGTAGCCATCCTGTCCTTCTGAGATCCATCTGAAGGCATCTTCACCAACCTTCTTTGTTTCTACGACGATCTTTCTGGATACCATGAACGCTGAATAGAAACCAACGCCGAACTGACCGATGATATCTACCTCATCAGCCTTCTCCAGCTGCTGCTTGAATTCAGTTGAGCCGCTGTGAGCAATGGTACCAAGGTTATGCTCAAGTTCCTCTCTGTTCATGCCGATACCGTTGTCTTCTATTGACAGCGTGCGGGCATCCTTATCGATTTCCAGGAAAATGTGCAGTGGATCACTTGGGGTATAGGCACTGTCGGTAAGTGACATATAATGTCTCTTGTCCAGGGCATCAGATGCGTTGGATACAAGTTCTCTTAAGAATATTTCCCTGTTTGTATAAATAGAGTTGATCATCAGATCAAGCAGCTTTTTTGATTCTGTCTTAAATTGCTTCTTAGCCATTCTAACATCTCCTTTTAGCACTCTTATAGTATGACTGCTAATATTGTATACCCATAATTCCCAAAATACAAGGGCTGAGATGAATCAGCCCTGTTTTTATAAAAATTCAGTTCGTTCCCTTGAAGAACTGCTTGCGATAGCTCGTAGGTGTCGTATTGTTTATCTTTCTGAAACATTTGACGAAGTAATTGCCATCAGGGATGCCTACGCTCTCAGCAATTTTCTGAACGGTATGATAAGTTGTCCTCAGCAGTCTTCTTGCCTTTCTCATTCTCAGTTCAAGCAGATACTGATTGGGAGTCTTCCCTGTTTCCTTCTTGAAACGCTTTATGTATGCACTGACGGTCAGGCCAAGCTTGTCAGCAGTTTCTTCCACTGATATTGGATTAGGATAATTATTCTCCAGATAATGAATTGCACTAAGTATCGTATTACTGTATTTTTCTTCTCTGAATTTGTTGATCGCATCAGTAAAATCCCTTATCATTCTTTCGTTTTCCCGGTACATTGCCTCTCTGGACGTGCACCGTCCAATGATCTGAGTACTTACGCCTGATATTTCATCAATGGTTACAGGAGATAAACCGGCATGCATAGCTGCGATACGCACAGTGGTTCTGGTTATGCCGGCACTTATTCGGGAGCCTTCCAGCTGTGATCCGATGTTTACCATGAACTTGACATTGTTATGAAGCTGACGGTAACTGTTTATGGCTCCAACGGTATCACCTTCGGCAACCTGCTCCATGAACTCGTTTTCAATGCGGTAACGTTCATTGACGATGTTTTCAAAGTTTCGCTTGCTGTATTCCCATCCCGTTCTGACCTTCTTATCCATTTCCTGCAGTTTAATGTATGAGAACTTTCCCGGATCCATACCTACATGCTTGAGAAGCACATGGCACTGATGAAGAATGTCATCCTGTCTGGCGAGAATGTACTTGCTACGATATCCACGAAAAGCTTTTATGCCAAGATTGTCAATATGATTCTGTTCCGCAAGAATCTTTATGTTAGCTTCAGTAAGGTCATTTGTCTTGTATGGGCCAACAATGACAGTTCCATTTGATAGTTTTATGATAGTAATGCTCATCAGAAGCGCATCCTCTATGTAGTTTATGGAATTAAGCGGCATGGCTTCAATCTGTGCAGCAATGTAAGAATAATCAAATTCACGTTGTACTTTATGGAAATGATTTTCTTCACAAAACTGTCTCAATTGTGACTTTTGTGTTACATATTCGAAAGGAATGCTTGAAATATCGTTAATTATGCTGCAAGCTTCTGAAATATTCATAATTGCCTCCAAAAGTGGACTATTTATTTCTAACTTAGACAATTTTATTCTATCATAATTCAATATCCTTTTGCTAGTATATACTTGCCAATGGGGTGGTATGAAATCCCCGAATCGGATTAAATAGAAAAAGGAGAGAAAAGATTATGGCAAAAGATTACAAGGCACTCGCTGATAAGGTCATCGAAAATGTTGGTGGCGTTGAAAACGTTGAGTCACTCGCACATTGTGTTACCCGTCTTCGTTTCAAATTAAGAGACGCTGGCAAGGTTAACAAGGAAGCTCTGGCAAAGGTTCCTGGCGTCTTAAAGGTCATGGAAGCAGCCGGACAGCTTCAGGTAGTCATCGGTCAGGATGTAACTGATGCGTACGATGCAATTCTGAACAATTACACGATCAAGGCTGGCGGAGAAGTTGACGCAGACGCAGCTGACACAAAGGCTGACAAGGGCGAAAAGAAAGGTAACATTGCCGGCGGTTTAGCTGACATGGTATCAGGCATCTTCATGCCATTCATGGGCGCCTTCATGGGAGCTGGATTACTGAAGGGCTTGCTCGTATTGTTAACAACATGGAGCATCTTAGACAAGGCTAGCTCAACATACACAATTCTGTATGCTATCGCTGATGGCACATTCTACTTCCTGCCATTCTTCCTGGCTTACTGTGCCGGTAAGAAGTTCGGTGGAAACCCATTCATCACTATGGCACTTGCTGCAGCTATGTTATATCCTAACTTCGCAGCATTAAGTTCATCAGAAAATCCTGTTACCTTCTTCGGTATCCCAGTAGTAATGATGAGCTACTCAAGCACAGTATTACCAATTATCGTTGCTGCCTGGTTAGAAGCATTCCTGGAGAAGTTCCTGAACCGCGTATTACCAAAGGTAATCCGTTCAATCTTCACACCTCTGATCGTTATGGTAGTAGTATTCCCGTTAGTAGTATTAGTTGTTGGTCCTGTTACCGATATCGTTGGTAAGGGCTTAGCTAACATCATCAAGGCCGGTTTGGATACAGTTCCATTATTAGGCGGATTCTTAATGGCTGCCTTATGGCCAATCATGATCATCTTCGGTGTTCACTGGGGAATCGTTCCAATCGTCATGAACAACCACGCAGTATTAGGTTACGACTACATTCTGCCATTAACAGTTGGTACAAACTTCGGTATTGCAGCTGCAGTATTCGCAATCTCATTAAAGTCTAAGAAGGCTGAAACAAAGGAAATGGCCTTCACAGCAGCAGCCAGCGCATTCGTCGGCGGCGTTACAGAACCAGCTATCTACGGTATCTTAATGAAGTGCAAGACTATCTTCGGTGCTGTATGTCTGGCAAACGGTATCGGTGGCGCAATCTGCGGTGTCATGCATGTAACTCGTGACGTAATGATCTCAGTTAACGGCTTGACATTACCGGCTATCGCAGCAGTTTACGGCAAGTGGGGCATCGTTGCAATCGTTATCTCAATGATCGCAGGCTTCGCAGCTGGTTACGTCTTATTCAAAGACGAAATGATGGAAAACTAATAATCTATACTATGGAGGTGTAACATGCTTGATCAGTTAAGTTTATATCCCAGAATAACTCACACAAGAACATCAGTTTCTCTGGATGGTATGTGGCACTTCCGTTTCGACCCGGAATCAATTGGGGAACAAGAGAAATGGATGGATCATATGGATTCATCCATTTCCATTCCTGTACCATCAAGTTTCGCTGATCTCTTTACGGATCAGTACTCCAAGAATTACTGCGGAGACTTTTGGTACGAAACAGATTTCTTTGTTCCGAAAACGGAAAACTGCCGTACAATGCTGCGCTTTGGCAGCATTACCCACCGTGGAACCGTATATGTCAATGGCGTAAAGATCACTGAACACGAAGGAGGATTCCTTCCTGTCATCGGTGACATAACCGACGTTTTCAAACCAGGCGAATTCAACCATCTGGCTGTTAAGGCCAATAATGAGCTGAATGAATCCTCATTGCCATGCGGCAGTGTTAAGACACTGCAGAATGGAACGAAGATCGCCTTCCCTTACTTTGACTTTTTCAACTATTCCGGAATTCAGCGTTCCGTATATCTCATTCAGATACCTGACGAGCACATTCAGGATTACAGCGCTGTTTCTTCAATAAGTGGAAACGATGCTGACGTTGCCTATGAAGTCATCACAAATGGTGAACATGAAGTCAGAGTATGTCTGTACGATGCAGACGGCAATAAGGTTGCTGAAAGTAATGGAAAGAAAGGCTCACTCCATGTTGAAAACGCCCACTTATGGAATGTCAGAAAGGCCTATCTGTATAACCTCTGCATCCAGATCGTCGATGGCGAAAAAGTCATAGACGAATACATGGAACGTTATGGAATCCGTACCGTTGAGATCAAGGGTACTAAGATCCTGATCAATGGAAATCCTGTCTATCTGAAGGGCTTTGGCAAGCATGAAGACTTCGACATCATCGGCAGAGGCTTTAACTGGCCGTTAGTCAAGCGTGACTTTGAGTGCATGAAGTGGACAAACGCAAACTGCTTCCGTACAAGCCATTATCCATATGCTGAAGAATGGTATCAGTTTGCAGATGAGGAAGGCTTCCTTATCATTGATGAAGTTGCTGCAGTCGGTATGATGCGTTCCACCAGGAACTTTGCAGTTGCCGGAACCGGAAACTATACGTACTTCTTTGAAACGCCTACAGTACCTGCCCTGCTGAAGAATCATTTGCTGCAGGTGGAGGAAATGATCGAGCGTGACAAGAACCACGCATCAGTATTTGCATTCAGTCTGTTCAATGAACCTGAAACAACAAGCACCTATGCTCATAACTATTTCAGCAAGGTATTCGAAAGAGCCAGAGAGCTTGATCCTCAGCACCGTCCAATGACCGGAGCGTTTGAAAAGAACAGTGCTCCTGAAAAGTGTCAGTGCTACATGCTGGTAGACTTCATGTGTCTGAACCGTTACTACGGCTGGTACATCTCCGGAGGTCCTGAGATCTCAGATGCCATCTACAAGTTCCATGATGAAATGAACAGATGGCAGGCCAAGGAACTGAACGTTCCATTCGTATTTACCGAGTTCGGTACGGATACCCTGGCTACTGAACACAAGCTGCCAAGCGTTATGTGGGCTCAGGAATACCAGAATGAATATCTGGAAGAAAACTTCAAGGTATTTGATACCTATGACTTCATCCAGGGTGAACTGGTATGGAACTTTGCCGACTTCCAGACAACTGAAGGCATCATGCGTGTCAACGGCAACAAGAAAGGCGTCTTCACAAGAGAACGTCAGCCTAAGGATGCAGCATTCACTTTCAAAAAGCGTTGGGAAAACAAATAAGGTACAGGCATCAGGCTTAACCGTCTGATGCCTTTCAGAAAATGTAATTTTTTAAAGAGATATCATCTTTTTGAATTCTACTGAAGCCGCAAATGTATTACCATAAATGTAGGTATATCAGTAGATTCATGACTGAGAAAGGATAATTAGATTATGGAAATGACCCTCAGATGGTACGGATCAAAGTATGATACCGTTACCCTTGAACAGATCAGACAGATCCCAGGCGTTACGGGTGTTATCACTACCCTTTACTACAAGCAGCCTGGAGAATTATGGACCAGAGAAGAGATCAGAGCCCTGAAGGATGAAGTTGAAGCTGCTGGCATGCACATTGCCGGCATTGAGTCAGTAAACGTTTCTGATGCCATCAAGACAGGTTCTGCTGACAGAGACAAGGACATCGCAACTTACATCGAGTGTCTGAGAAACCTCGGTGAGGAAGACATTCATCTGGTTTGTTACAACTTCATGCCTGTATTTGACTGGACAAGAACTGAACTCGCCAGAAAGAGAGAAGACGGATCAACAGTACTGGCATATACTCAGGAAGCCGTAGATAACCTCGATCCGGAAAAAATGTTCGACAGCATTGCCGGTGACATGAACGGAACAGTCATGCCTGGCTGGGAACCTGAAAGAATGGCCAAGGTCAAGCAGCTGTTTGAACTGTACAAGGACATTGACAATGAAAAGTTATTTGAAAACCTTGTTTACTTCCTGAAGGCAATCATGCCTGTATGTAATGAATATGACATCAAGATGGCTATCCATCCTGATGATCCGGCCTGGAGCGTATTCGGTCTGCCACGCATCATCATCAACAAGGAAAACATCCACAGAATGATGGACGCCGTAGATGATGTTCATAACGGTGTCACCTTCTGTTCTGGTTCATATGGAACAAATCTGGAGAATGATCTGCCAGACATGATTCGTTCATTAAAAGGCAGAATCCACTTTGCCCATGTCAGAAACCTGAAGTTCCACAGCCCAACAAACTTTGAGGAAGCAGCTCATTTAAGTTCAGATGGAACCTTTGACATGTATGAAATAGTCAAGGCTTTATATGACATCGGCTTTGACGGACCTATCAGACCTGACCATGGCCGAATGATCTGGGGAGAAGTCGCAATGCCGGGATATGGCCTGTATGACAGAGCCTTAGGCGCAGCCTACATAAATGGCTTATGGGAAGCCATCGATAAGGCAGAAACAAGAGGTGTATAGATCATGCTGACACTTACCCAGGAATGTCTAGTTAATAACCGTAAGGAATGGGAAGAAGCCGGATATGCCCTTCCACATTACGACCGTATTGAAATGGCCAGAGAAACCGCAAGGAATCCAAAGTGGATCCATTTCGGTGCCGGCAACATCTTCAGAGCCTTCCAGGCAAATCTGATGCAGAAGCTGCTCAATGACGGCGATGAAAAAGCCGGCATAGTAGCCGTAGATGGATTTGACTTTGAGATCATTCTGAAGAACTACCGTCCTCATGATAACCTGTCAATTCTGGTTACTCTGAAGGCAGACGGCTCAATTGAAAAGACTGTCATCGGTTCAATTGGTGCGTCACTGATAATGGACCGTGAATATGCTGAAGACTTCAGAATACTGGAATCAATGTTCCGTAATCCAAGTCTGCAGATGGTAAGCTTCACCATTACGGAAAAGGGTTATTCTCTGACTGATGCCAAGGGCGAAACCCTGCCGGCTGTGAGCGCAGATTTCCTTAAGGGACCTGCACAGGCTTCATCATACATCGGCAAGGTATCTTCATTACTTTACGAAAGATATCTGAATGGACAGCTGCCTGTTTCCATGGTTTCAATGGATAACTGTTCACACAACGGCGACAAGCTGTTTGCGGCAGTTGATGCCTATGCCAAGGCATGGGTTGAAAACGGTCTGGCTGAAGAAGGATTCCTGGCATATATTGAAGATCCGAAGAAGGTCGCCTTCCCTTGGACAATGATCGACAAGATCACCCCAAGACCGGACTCAAGCGTTGAAAAGCTTCTGGAAAAGGATGGCCTGGACCTGACACCTGCTGAAACTTCAAGACACACTTTCATTGCTCCGTTCGTAAATGCCGAAGAGAGCGAATATCTGGTAGTTGAGGATCTCTTCCCTAACGGCAGACCAGCTCTGGAAAAAGCAGGCGTTTACTTTACTGACAGAGAAACCGTAAACAAGGTTGAAAGAATGAAGGTCTGCACCTGTCTTAATCCATTACATACATCACTGGCAGTATTCGGATGTTTGTTAGGCTATCAGAAGATCTCTGATGAGATGAAGGATGAAGATCTGGTCAAACTGGTTAATACAATTGGTTACAAGGAAGGACTGCCGGTCGTTACCGACCCGGGTATCCTTTCACCAAAGGAGTTCATTGACACCGTTGTCAAGGTACGTATTCCTAACCCGTTCATGCCGGATACACCGCAGAGAATCGCTACTGATACATCACAGAAGCTTGCAATCAGATTCGGCGAAACGATCAAGGCTTACCAGGCAAGTCCTGAACTTGACGTCAATGATCTCAAGCTCATACCACTTGTACAGGCTGCATGGATCCGTTATCTGATGAAACTAGATGATGAACTCAATCCAATGGAACTGTCATCAGACCCGTTACTGGAAGAACTGGAAGAATACAGCAGTGCTCTGAAGATCGGTGAAGAAACCGAGGAAACATTAAGAAACAAGCTCGAAGGTCTGTTACGTAACAAGAAGATCTTCGGCATTGACCTCATTGAAGCTGGTCTTGATAAGCTGGTAATCAATTACCTGTGCAGAATGACTGCCGGTAAGGGTGCCGTTAGAAAGACTCTTCAGGAAGCCTTATAAAAATGAAAACCCATGTATATACATGGGTTTTTCTGTGCACTTAATCATTTATAAGCTGAGAAGTTAACCCCTTCTCGCTTCTCTTAAAGGTCTGTCCCAGTAAACAACAGCGCCTATTTCCTTGCAGAGACTGTCAGTCAGTTCCCTGATCTGAGAATAATATGCTTCATCAAGTTTTCTGCTGCGTCTTCCCTTTGCCTCATGAAGTGTTCTTTCATGATATGCATCATAACTTACTGCGTAGTCCTCTTCGTCTCTGTGCGGAAAGAAGTTTACGCTGTGCGCATAGGTTATCATCCCGCTGTCGCTGGTTGCCGTAAGCTTTACGACAGCTCCTTTTCTGGGAACTCCATTGAATTCATAATCTGCTTCAAAATACTGTTCGTAGACATCTATTACTTTCATTATCTCATACCTTCCGAAATCATTATAAATGAAAAACGCATGTTTTTCACATGCGTTTACTTAACCTTCAATGACCCGATTCCGATGATCTTTCCATTGCTTCTTGAGAACAGTATTATACTATCCCCCAGGAAATCCAGATTCTTTTTCTCGCCAAGCTTATAGGCAACACCACCGAACATGACTCCGGTAAGAATGTAGTTTCCTACCGCAACTCTTACGGTCGTTTCCATGCCTGTCGGCATTGATGAGTAAATCTCGCCTTCAAGTCTGCCGCTTGGTGAAATGGAAATTGATTCAGGTCTGATGCCGAGAACGAAGTCCTCATCAGTAAGCTTAATCTCATCTCCATAGTCTTCCACATCATTCACCAGGGCAAGGTGATACTTGAATACCGTATCCTTATTACCTTTTTCAACATAGCCCTTCTGAGCAGCCCTGCGCTCATGAGCTTCCCTGGCAGCCTTTTCAGCTTCCCTTTCCTTACTGTACCATTCAGCAATATCTGTTGGTTCATTGAATGTAAATTCAGCTTTCTTGCCATCAAACAATGACAGTTCAAGCTTGCCATCAGCCTTCTGAGTACCCTTTGCTTCTACGAAGTTTATTGCAGGATTGCCAACGAAATCAGCTACGAACAGATTATTTGGATGTGAATATACCGTCAACGGTGCATCATACTGCTGCAGGACACCGTTGTCTATCAGACATATCCTGGTAGCCAGTGTCATGGCTTCCATCTGGTCATGGGTTACATATACGAATGTGCTCCCTGTTTCCAGATGCAGTCTCTGTAACTCTGAACGCATCTCAAGTCTCAGCTTGGCGTCAAGGTTACTTAAAGGTTCATCCATGAATAATACTGTCGGCTCCGGTGCCAGAGTACGGGCAATGGCAACACGCTGCTGCTGTCCGCCTGACAGTTCTGCCGGATATCTGTCCATGAACATTCCGATCTTGACGATTCTTGATACTCTTCTGACGCTCAGGTCTATCTCTTCCTTTGTCAGTTTTCTGATCTTTCTTACCGGCTTACCATCCTTCATCAGTCTGAAGTCATCTGACAATGTGCAGCCTGACTGTGCAGCCTTGGTTCTTGCCTGCTCCACTGATTCCTTCAGTTCAGTGGCAAGTTTCTTAGCAGTTCCCTTGAGATCAGATGCGTCCTGAAGCTTGTAATCTATCAGCTTCTTAGCTGTATATGTAGAGATCTCAAAACGGTCGATGAGCTTGATGTTAAGCTTGTTATTGTCGATCTTACCGTTCTTGTCGTAACACTCCTCAACGATCTTTACTACCTCTTCCGGCTTTGCAAGTATTTCGGCAAGACGGTTGTTTGTTCTGGCTGTAAAGTCAATCTCATCCATCTCCTCCTTGATGTTGGTAAGACCGAATGAGATGTTCTGATATACGGTCATGTTCGGCCACAGAGCATAGTTCTGGAACAGGAATCCGACCTTACGCTTGTTGGCAGGAATGTTAATGCCTTCTGAAGAATCATAGACAACTCTGTCACCGATGGTGATCTTTCCGCTTGTCGGAGTCTCCAGACCGGCAATCATCCTCAGAGTGGTCGTTTTGCCGCATCCTGACGGGCCTAAGAGAGTTACGAAGGCATTATCTTCAATTACCAGATTCAGGTCCTCGACGGCGTAGAATTTATCCCAGCGCTTGGTTATGTTTTCTAATACGATTTTTGGCATGATTTAACCTCCGATTCCTTCATCCAGGCTTGCGCCCGTGATCTTGTTTACCAATGCATTGCTGATGAGAATGGTTATGATAAGTATCAGGTTGATGCCGCTTGAGAAGGCATAAAGTCCCATTTCATCAAAGTAGTCCAGTGTTGTTGAAAGAATGAATCCCTGTGTACACAGAAGCATGAACAGGCTTAATTCTCTTAAACATGTCATAAACGGCAGTAAGAAGCCGCTGATGATCGATGACTTCTGAATAGGAATTATGATGTTCATCATTCTCTTTCTCCATGGGATATCAAGGATCATTGCTGATTCCTCGATCTCACCGGACAGCTGCAGCATTGAGTTCAGAGCGCTACGGCTGGCGAATGGAATGTATTTTACGGTACCGACAATTACCAGTGCCAGGTACGTGTTAAACAGATTGATGTTTCCTGATGAGAACAGGATGAAGTAGGCAGCACCTACGGCTACAGACGGCATCAGATATGGCAGGAAAGCCATGGAGTTGACATAACCTGCCAGCTTGCCACGTCTGTTCTTGCTGACGGCATAGCCGATCAGAGTACCAATCGTACCAGCTGTAAGACAGCAGATCAGAGCAACGAGAATGGTTCCCTTGAAGGCATTCCAGATCGTCTTGTTATGCAGGATGCCCATCTGCCCATACATGCCGTTTTCTGAGATGTTCTCAGCAGTTACCCACCATTTCGTTGTCAGGTTGTTCGGATTACCTGTATACAGGAATGAATAGTCACCCGGATTAGGCAGGAATGTCTCAAACGCAAATGAAATGATAGGATAAATTGACGTAAAGAATGTAATGAATATGAATACGATGGCAACGACATATCTGCCTCTGGCACCGAGATTGACCTTGGTGATCTGACCGCTCTTTCCGGTAACCGTCGTATATGACTTACGGGAATGCAGCGATCTCTGATTCAGATACATGATGGCAACGCCAAACATCATCATGATGATGGCAATTACTGATGCCTCACCGGTATACTTGACGTTCATGGAAACATACTTGGTAGCCAGTGTCGGCAAGCCAAGATAATGCGGTACGGGATAAGAACCGATCGTGCTTCCGGCGACGAGAAGTATCGTTGACAGTATTGCAGGTTTTACCATCGGTATGGTTACTCTGGCAAATATCTTCCAACGCGGTGTATCCAGGATGGTTGCTGCCTCTTCCAGGTTGGCATCCATGTTCTTGAAGATGCCTCCGATCAGAATGTATGCAAACGGTGCATAGTGCATTCCTAATACGATGATACACGGGAACATGCCCAGACACCACCAGGCCGGCATGTGTATGTTGAATACGGCAGCCAGCAGTCCATCAGAGGTTCCGGTAACGGCATTTGAGTTAAACAGATTCTGCCATACGACAGCCAGCGTCCACTGCGGCATGATGTACGGGAAGATGAAAATTGAACTCAGATACTTCTTGAAAGCCATATTGGTTCTGGTCACCAGATAGGCAAAGATACCGCCAAAGAGAATTGCAAACACACAGGAACCAATCGCCAGAATGGTCGTATTGATCAATGGAGTCCAGAGATTTGTCTTGGCCAGACGGCTGGTAAACAGGTCAGTGTAGTTGACTATCGTATACCCTGACGCTTTGCCAGAAAGATACTGGTCAATTGTCCCCGGATGGATCTGGAAGGTATCCTTTACGATGGCAACGATAGGTGCGATCGTAGTTATGGTAACCAGAATGCCGGTCAGTATCAGAATGACGTTCTGAGGCTTGCTGAGATATGTCTTAATGCTGTTAATCTTTATTCTCATTGATTTTGACATAGATTACCTCTCTTACAGAAAGTGCCTTCGCAGATAATCACTGAAAAGGCACTATCTCAACTAATTACTAGATTTTTAAACTGTCGGGCAGTTTATTCTGGTTTGTACTTATCAAGGGTTTCGATCCATGAACCTACTGTGAATGCTACGCTTGCGCAGTATACAGGATCTTCAACAACTAACTTGCCCTGCTTCTCCCACCAGTCTAAGCCTCTGTCCTTTGTGGTATCGCACTGAACCTTGGCAGAAGAGCCTTCTGAATGATGGAACTTTTCTTCTGTTCCCTTGGCAACTAATGGGTTAGATGAATAACCGCCTAAGTCCTTGCCCCAGGCACTGAAACCATCAACGGTTTCTGTCATGTAGGCGATGAATGCACATGCTGTCCATGGCAATGGTGAGTTGTCAGTTACAAACAGATAGTGGCAGTAGCCGTATCCGCCGATGCCCTCATAGCCATCCTGGTAAGCAGCAACACTCAGATTTGTAACTGATGTGTCTTCTGTTTCCTCAACTGAACGAACCTTTGAGTATACCAGCAGACCGAACTGGTTGGCAGCTGACTTCTTAACGAGAGTGTTACAGATTGGGCCGTCGTCTGTCTGCTCATTGAAGCTGTTGACCCATAACTTGATCCAGGCAAGAGCATACTTGCCGTTTTCGCCAAGGTTCAGGTCCTTTGCCTCTGATTCCATTGCATCAATGACTGACTTGAAATAACCCTGCTTTGCAGCCGGCAGCTTATCAAAAGCATCCTTTAAGTAAGCAGCGTATTCGTCCTTTGTCAGCATCAGTAAGAAGTTCTTTCCAACTGGTTCTGAATCAAGGCCCATGAATAAGCCGTGTTCGCCTTCAGCAACGAAATCCCAGCAGTTTTCATACTTCTTGCCTGATACGTTGTTATATTCGAAGATCTTGTTAAGTGTCTGTAATGGCAGATAACCAGTCCACTGTTCAGGAGTAATATTGTTAGCTTCAGCCCATTCCATAGGTACGAAAGTGTCCAGTAAACCTGTCTGAACCATCTTTGATTCAATCTGGGCACCATCCTGGATCAGGGTCATGAAGAATGTACCGGTTTCCTTTAATCCATCGGCTGTCAGCTGGTCAAAGATCTTATTATTCTTTGGCTGCTGCCAGTTCATTTCTGCACTGTAACTTGAATCGATTGTCTTCAGGTATTCAACGAAGAGCGGCCAAGCACTCTTACCACGTGATGAGTTACCTACGGCATTCAGTGTCTTTCCATTTGACTCTTCAATTGCCTTCTTTGCTAATTCTTCCAAAGACATTTTCTGAGCTTCGGCAATTATCTTCTGTACTTCTGATTTTTCTGAAGCTTCCTTGCCGCCGTTACCGCCGCCACAAGCAGTCAAAGAGAGTGCCAGCAGTACGCTCATTAGCATACAAATAAATTTCTTCATTATGAGTTCCTTTCTTTACTATGTAAGCTATTTCATTGTAGTTCCGATTACAGGTAGTGTCAATAAAGGAATTCACACAGATTTCACAATATCTGCATACTTATAGACCCTTATAATGCTTATATATCCCACAAACAAAGGCTTTTTTGCAACATAAAGGCTGTCAATATGACAGCCAAAAATTTTTATGATTTTTTCTGGAACAGACATTTTCCTGAAACATAAGTGCTCATGACATTCATGTTTTCATCCAGCAGTATCATGTCTGCATCATACCCTTTTCTTAATCTTCCCTTCTGCCTTGAACATCCTGCTATTCTGGCAGGATTTACAGATGCCATCCGTACAATTTCATTAAGGCTGCAGCCTGTAAACTGATGTACGTTTCTGGTAACATCATCCATTCCCACGACGCTGCCGGCTATCCTTCCCGTCGTCTTTACCTGTGCCCTGATTCCTTCCTTATGAACCTCATAGGTGGAAAACACATAGTCACCATCCGGTAATCCTCTCATTAAGGATGCGTCAGTTATAAGAGCAATCCGCTTTCCAATATGCTTGATAGTTGCTCTAATGACATCCGGATGAACATGGAAGCCGTCACAGATTAGTTCACACAGCAGGTCATCATCTAACAATGCAGCAGTTACCAGACCCGGATTACGGTGACTGTGCTGACTCATGGCATTGTAGAAATGCGTTAAGCCAAATGCACCGATTTCCTTTGCCTTGAGAGCCTGCTGACTGGTGGCATTGCTGTGGCCCAGCATCATGTTAACGCCATTGTTAGTTCCATACTCTATCAGTTCCATGGCCCCCTTCATTTCCGGAGCTATGGTCATGGTTCTGACGTTTCCACTACTAGCGCTTATCATTTCCCTGAACTCTTCAAGATCTGGCAGTCTGATGTTTTCGGGATCCATCACAGCCTTCTGTTCAGGATTGATGAAAGGTCCTTCCATGTGAATTCCCAGACACCTTGCGCCCTGCTGATCAATGTCAGCGTACTTCTTCATTGCATTGATCAGTTTTTCTCTGGATGCACATACAAGTGACGCCAGATAGGCCGTACAGCCTTCTTTTAGGGCATTCTCCGAGAATGCTTCCAGACACTTCTCCGGTTCTTCCAGGAAATCATACCCGTAACCGCCATGTACATGAACATCTATATATCCCGGCAGTAAATCATATCCAAGGCCGTCTATCAGCTCATCTGCTCTTTTTTTCCATTCTTCAACTTCTTCAGGTTTTATGATCTTAATGACCTTTTCATCAAAGGCAATGGCACCGTTACGTACCGAATGTATTTCATCGTAATAAACGTTAACGTTATGTATCAGCTTCATCGCTTCACCTCTCTGATCGTCTTTAACAATTGACGTGCCGATTCAGACAGAGCTTCTCTGTGGCCTGTTGCCATGTTCGTATATACTTCACCGATGAAAACGTCATCTCTGCGCAGGACTTCATATATTTCATCCATCAGCTCGGAACATACATCATAGCCATGCATGGTACTGATGCAGTCATCAAATGCCCTTCTGCCTTCCTCATCATCTTCAAAGCGGTAAACACCTGTTCTGTCATCAAAGTTATTGGCATAGATTATCAGATCTATTGAATGATTGATTCCTATCAGATCGTATGGACTGAGCGGTGAAACGACTCTGGCGTTATCAGTTTCCGCATTGAAAAACACACTTCTGCCCATGTCGCGGTATGCTGAGTTCCTGTACATGTCCTCAAGCTTGACGAGTACTCCCGTTTCACTTCCCTGAGCATAGACATGTCCGTTTTCAATGTGCAGTGTTCCCATGTCGTCAAATACGGTTTCCATACTCGCAATGCGCATTGCCACCTTTTCTTCCAGGGAGATCTTCTTAAGCATCTCTATGGTCTCTGATTTGCCGATATCTGAATCACCGATCATTATCATTGACCTTCTTAGTCCATCCCTGAAGATGATTTCAAGCATCGTACCATGAACAGGCAGCCATTTCTTCTGCATGTACCTTGCATTATGAAGGGTCATGATCATCTTTCTCAGGCAGCCCATGTTATCAGTCTTATCATTAAGAGATACGCTTCCGGTCCAGATGTCGTTTTCAGCGTCATAGAAATACCGGCATTCTTGTTCGTCCTTGTTTCCGAAAAGGCAGATGAAATCAGGTTTCCTGCTGATGCATTCCTCTTCCGTTGCCAGTTCGTACAGATTTCCCAGTGAAAGCCCGTAACTCATGCAGTCTCTGTGAAAATAAACGAATCCAAGAAGATTGCCGACTTTGGCCGGGTAGCAGTACCACTCCTGCTGATTGATTTCTGCCGATCTTACCGGATTGGTTTCAGCTTCCTCAAACAGAACTTCCTTTCTGCTGATTCCGGAATGAAGCAGCATCGGTGTTCTCAGAATGAGCGTATTGACAAAAGGAATGTTCTTGAGAACTCCATAACCGCTAAGTTTCTGACCACGGTAGTTTCTGATCAGGGCACTGGCATTTGTTCCGGCCTGAGGCTGATGATATATCCTGTTTTCCCTGTCCTGCAGCTTACCTTCACAGCTTCTGTAAAGCTTAAGAACAAGCTGATTGAACCTGTTATCCTCATCCATGAAGTTTTTAGCCGGGGATGATGGAGCGTTGGCATTGAGAACCGAGAATCTCTCCTTGCTCATCCAGAAATTGTAGGCATCGTGCACAATGAAAAGCAGCTTTAATCTGTTCAGTTCATCAACCATTGGATCTAGCATTTCATCAAGTTTGAGAACAAGCAGCTGCTTGAAAAGCCTGGTCAGCTCTGAGACGATGACATCAAGGTCACGCCCCTTGGTCAGCCAGGAATATATGTTGATTTCTCTTACGGCCAGATCCTTAAGATATCTGCCCAAAAATATTCCAAATCCTTCTGAAGACAGAATGTCCTCACAGCTTTCGCAATAACCTGCGGAAAAGTTTATGATGACGGTCCTGTCATTCATGTAAAAAGATTTTCGCATTATTAATCTCCTCTGTGATTCTGTCTGAATACCTCTGAGGCCATTACGACCGTAGCGCTGGCAGCGTTAAGTGCGTTCTTGAAGTTATTCGCATATGGAATGTAGACAAACTTGTCTGAATTATCAAGAACTTCTCTGGACAGCCCTCTTAACGGTCCACCAATGCAAATGAGCAGAGGCTTGTCAGCCAGTTTGGTATTGTAGAGGTTCTTGGCATTGCTGCCTCTGTAGGCACTGATAATCTCAAACCCATTTTCATGCAGAACGCTCATCAGTTCATTGATGTCTTCGGTAAGATGGATCGGAATGAATTCACTGGCTCCGGCACTGCTCTTGATCATTGTGGCATCCTCAAAGTTCCACTCTCTCTTTGGCAGAATTACACCGTCACAGCCAAAGGCAAACAGGCTTCTTAATATGTAGCCGAGATTGTACGAGTCCTCTATGCCTTCAATCAGAGCCAGAAACGGTTTTTCCTTGCTGATAAGAGAAACGACAGACTGGAACTTTCTTGGCTCAACATCCGCAATGATTCCGCCATGTGTTTTGCCGATTGCCAGCTCATCAATTTTCTCCTTAGAGCATCTCTCAACAGGTAATCTGTTGGTATATGCCTGCTGTGTAATGTAGGATACGTCGCTTGTATGCTTGGCTTCATCGATGTAAATGCGGATAATCTTACGATACTTGCTGTTAAGTGCGGCCTTTACGGCTATGGCTCCTTCAATAATCATTCTGCGTCCTCCTATTTATGAATGAATGTATATTCATCGACCCTTACAGGTACCTTTATCTTCAATAACTGCATCGGCTTGTTGGCTATCTCAACCTCATTGCCGTTTTCATCAAGCATTCTTTCAACCATGAATCTGACATCATCACCATTTGGATTCATGATGACCAGTTCATCATTGACCTCAAAATGGTTTCTTACCTCAATTACGGCCTCTTCAGTCTGTTCATCGTAGCTTCGTACATTGGCAATGAAACTCTGAGATGCGGTAGTGATGAAGTTATACAGTTGCCCCTCTCTGTCAGGAACACCCGGATAGAATCCATTGAAAGTATCACGGTTGGAAGCCAGGGTCATGTAATACCCGGCCTTTTTGAGATCTTCTTCACTGATCATGCCATTATTGTAATATGAATCGATCAGAAGACGGTATCCCTTTACGATGCTGGCGATGTAATATGCTGTCTTCATGCGTCCTTCAATTTTCATTGAACAGACCTGCGCTTCCAGAAGCTTCTGAATGTAGTCGATCGTACACATGTCCTTTGAGCCCAGTGACATCATGCACTCTTTTCTGTCCAGAAGCTCATCTTCATGCCACAGATGGTAGTTCCACCGGCATGACTGCGCACAGCCGCCTCTGTTGGCATCTCTGTTGGTCAGCACATTTGATATCGTGCATCTTCCGGAATAGTTGGCGCACATTCCACCATGGATGAATACTTCAACCGGGAGCGTTACCTTCTTCATTATTTCCAGCATTTCATCATAGGTCACTTCTCTGCCCAGTACGATCCTGTCTGCTCCTCTGGACTGCCAGTAGTTTACTGCCGAAGAATTGATGGTTGTCTGCTGGGTAGATATGTGGACCTCCAAGGCCGGAGCTACCTTCTTACAGATGGAACCAATCGCCTGAGAAGCGCAAATAATCGCGTCTACGCCGTATTCCTGCAGTTTCATGAGATAGTCTTCGAGTCCGGCAAAATCGCTGTTATGAGGGATTATGTTGACCGTAACGTAAACCTTGCTGCCATGTTCATGAGCAAAGCTTACGGCTTCCTTAATGTCATCAAGGGTGAAGTTGCTGGCTCTGGCGCGCAATGAAAACTGCTTGCCGCCGAAATACACGGCATCAGCACCATACATTACCGCTACCTTCAATCTTTCCAGATCACCTGCCGGTGCCAGTAATTCCGTTCTCATTGGCTCTCCTTATCCAGCTGAGTTTCTCTCAGATCGTTTATGTCGGTATATCTTATGTCACTGTCAAAAGACTTCAGGGTCATCACAGCTTCATCAGATGATATTTCTTCATTCATGACGGCATCATAAAGGTCTGCCGTCTTCATCGTATATTCATCGTCCATGTAGACGTTGTCTATGATAAAACCTCTGACAGGTGTGTCAAGAAGCCTGTTGACTTCACTTAAGCTCTGCAGACAGGCATCATAAAGCCAGCTGCCGCATTCTTTCTCAATGATCGGCAGCCTCTCCTGACGTGATTCTTCCTGCAGATAGTAGGAATCAAGATAGGTATTCTTCTTTTCCAGATAACTGCTGATATATCTTCTTCTTGAATAGGCGATCAGAATAGGTCCGTGAATTCTGAGATAGCAGTAATCTGGACACTCATTGATTATTTCATAAACATCTCCTAAAGGAATGTCCTTGGAGATGACGCATCCGTCAAATCCATCATTTCTCAGTACGTTAATGTCGTAGTAATCCGTCAGCAGTGTTTCAGGTGCATATATTCCCTTCATGGTAAAGATTTCCTCGTCAAGGATCATCTTTATGCCCAGATCCGTATATATGATCGCATCTGTTCCGATCTGCTGCAGATATTCAAGGTATTCATGCAGTTCAGCCATTTCGCCTTCAGAAAACAGACGGTCTGTCTTGACAACCGCCTTTCTGCCGCAGGCATGAATGACATTAACTGCCTTTCTGATAGCATCCCTGCTAAGATCATGGTCACTTGAAGAATGTGCATAATCGGCAATGATGATGCCGGTTACGCTGTCTACCGTAACCCTGGGGATGTTTTCAGGATCTCTAAGATATATGAAAAGATCTTTCATTTCTAACCTCTGGTCATTTCAAATAATATTTCATCGATCATCTCAATGAGATCGCTGGCAAGCAGCGAGTAACTGCTGTGGGCCTCGCACCATCTGTCAGCAGCCAGTGAATGAACATAAACTGCTGCTTCTACGGCTGCCGCATCACTTCTCTGGGCAAACAGCCCGCCAATGACACCGCACAGTACGTCACCGCTTCCGCCTTTGGCCAGGGCATTATTGCCGGTAACGTTAATGCAGATCTTTCCCTCATGAGCTATGATGGTATGTTCACTCTTAAGCACTGTTATAAGTCCCGGATATTCCAGACTTATCTTCTTAAGATCTTCGATTATCGTGTTTTCTCTGTATTCAAAAATGCGCTGATACTCAACGATATGCGGAGTTATAACCGTAAGGGTCTTTCTGTTTCTGACCATCTCAAGATTATTCTTAAGATAGTACAAGCCATCGGCATCTATTACTACCGGCAGATCACTGTTCAGAACCTTCTTAAGGATTCCTTCTGTCTGCAGTCCTCTGCCCAGACCGGGTCCCAATACGATCAGCGTATAGTCGTTGAAGTCTATGCCATTCAGATATCCTTCAGCATTTCCTTCTTCAATGGTTATCGTCATGGCCTCAAAGAGATTGTTCTTGACTACGTCAGTTACATCCTTAACAGACATTACCGTCAGAAGACCAGCACCGCACTTCATCAGGGCTTTGGCAGATAACAGGCAGGCACCGGACTTGCCCTGACTTCCTGCAATCAGCAGTACCTTTCCATATGTTCCCTTATGAGAATGCTTGAATCTTGATGGCAGTGCCGTCTTCATTTCCTCGTAAGTGCTGATCCTGCATTCACAATCTGACTCAGATATCGCCTCAGAAGAAATGCCAATGTCTGCTACTGACAGTTTTCCGCACAGGCTGCTTCCCGGATAGAGATAACAGCCGATCTTTGGTAACTGAATCGCCAGTGTTTCATCAGCCCGTATGCAGCTGCCCATGACTGATCCGTTATCGCTGTTAAGACCGCTTGGAACATCCAGACTGACAACATGAGCTTTTGATGAATTGACCCATTCGATCCAGTAACTGTACGGATAAGAAACTTCCTCGTCCAGATCATAGCCATAAATGCAGTCTACAATGATGTCAGCATCATTAACAGCCTGTCTGACAAGTCTCTGAACGCTAAGTATCTCAAGGTTCTGCCCTAGGGCGTGTTCATGGTAAACGCTGTCATTTTCGCTGATTGCTGCCTGGATCTTTCTGTCAGAATCACGCAGTAAAAGACTGGCGGCTAATAGACCGCAGTCCCCGTTACGATTGTTACCGCACAGGAAAAGAACCTTCCCCTGCGGCAGTTCATTGATACTTTCCTTCAGTTTTCTTGCAGCAGCACTGATGAAAACATCGTCACTGAAATGATGCAGATCAAATTCTGCAGATTCAATTTCACGCATCTGTCTGGCTGTTACTGTCTTCATATGTTCACCTTGAAATTTCCTCTTAATTATACACCATGAAGATGTGTAGTATCAAAAAAGAAGTAAGCCGAGCTTACTTCTTGGGTTTGTAAAAGATCCTGTTGTCAAGTGAGAAGATCCTGCTGGTAAATTCACCAGGTCTGATCTTGTCGAGTTCCTTCTGGATCATGGTCATTCTGGCATCGAAGTCATCAATATAATGCAGGGCTTCTGCTTCCAGAGTTGCCGGCAGTACCGGTGAGCCGTATTCATACTGACCATGATGAGCCAGTACCATATGCCTTAACAATGTTACCGTTTCACCTTCAATGCCAAGTTCATCAGCGGTTTCCTGAACCATCGTCTGTGAAATTGAAATGTGTCCTAACAGTTTTCCTTCGAGAGTATATTCTGTAACGCTCAGACCGCCAAGCTCCTTGATCTTTCCAATGTCATGCAGAAGTACTCCGGCACACAGCAGATCTCTGTCCAGATAAGGATACAGATCACATACCGTATTTGCCAGGTTGAGCATGCCGGCAATGTGCGTAGCCAGTCCGCCATAGAATTCATGATGGTTCTTGGCTGCAGCGGGTGAAGAATAGATCTCCTTGTCGTATTTCTGATAGATGGCTGATACTATGGCCTTTATTTCAAAATTGTCAATGTTATCAATGGCATCCTGTATCGTCTGGCGAAGCTTCTCAACAGGAACCGGTGAACCGAGAATGAAGTCACCCATGTTCAGTTCGCTGTTATCTACCTCTCTGACATCCATTATCTTAAGCTGCAGATTATTGCGGTACATTATGACGTCTGCGTATACCTCAATGACCGTACCGCTCTTGATGATATCCTGCTGGGCTGGCTTTACATCCCAGAGCTTGCCGTCAATAGTACCGGTATTGTCTCTGAAGGTTACTGAAAGATAAGGTGAACCAGAGTTGGTCACTCCTGACGTCACCTGTCCTACCAGCAAAAGTGTCTGGATTCTGCTGTTGGCTTCAAATTCCCTGATTTTCATTTTCGTCACTCTCCTGCAGATATCTGCTTAATTCCGTCTTTATGTCTTCTCCGCTGAATCCTCTGGAAACCAGATAAGCATACAGCTTCTGTCTGAGCTGGATGCCTTTATATTTTCTTCCATATCTTGCGGCAGCTCTTTCCAGCTGGTGCCTAAGACTGTTTATTTCTTCATCTTCATTGGTTCGGCAAGCTTGCTTCTGAGACGCTGCTGAACTTCACGGTACGATCTCATGATCATGCTTTTCAACAGACTTTCTGCTTTCTGAAGTCCTCTTTCCACTTCTTCATCAAAATCTACTTTATCAGCATATTCATCAACCATTACCGGATCTATTCCTCTTTTCTTGAGGTCATAGGCAATCTTTCTGCGTCCGTGTAGTTTCAACTGATCGTATTCAAACTGGGTTGTAACAAGTCTCTCATCATCAAGCAGTCCTTGTCGAATGAGATTTTCCACGATCTTATTCTGATCATCTTCATCAACTGATGCTGACTTTTCCAGAAACTCCCTTATCTCCTGAACTGACTGATCATGTCCGGCAATTTTGTTAATGCAGCGGCGATAGGCATAACTGTAGGCATGAAGCCTGCGCAGTTTTTCATAGTCTTCCTGGGTAATTCTCTGTGAAATTCTGTATCCCAGATCAAAGTATTCGAGTGCGGATAATATGAATACCGTTTCCGTATCCTTATCGTTGATGATGACCTTTACGTAATCTCCATCCAGAGAAACCTTGTCAATCACATAGGGAAATTCCTGAGAAGCATCATTACTCCTCTCCTTTAGTTCACCTATGAGGGAGGCATTCTTTTCTATCTTCATATGCCACCCTATTGCCAGTCAACAAGCTTTTCGCCCTTGACGAGATATCCCTTTCTGGCGATGTCCCTTAACGGCTGATCGCTGTATGAATCAGAATAGAACTCATCTATGCTGTCCGGATCAAATCCGGCTTCAACAAACCTTCTTACCTTTTCCGTATCATGACAGTTCAGGCCGTCAATGTATCCCTTCTCCTTTACAACCGGTGTTCCAAGGCAGGTCGGTATGTTAAGTCTGCGGCATCCCTCAGCAACCAGAAACTCTGGAGAAGCGGTTATGACGATGTCATCATCACGGTGTCTTGATGGATACCATGAGTGTATGTTGTTCTGATACTCATCCCAGAATCTGGAAACTTCAGAATCGATGTCCCGGACTCCCTTAAGGTAACAGTAAAAGTTGGATTTCATCGCTGTCTTGTCAATGATCTTCAGAAAGTACTTGATGAATCCGACGCACTGCCTGGGCAGGTAGCGCAGCAATCCCGGATGCTTTCTCAACTCATAGAAAAAGAAATCAACTTCAGAATCCCTGCGGTAAATCGTCCTGTCAAAATCGTAAACATTCATGCCATTTCACCATTAATATTGTATGTTAAACAGGCCCCTGTTGGCAAATCTCATTATCACATTATTTCACATACAACTGATATATTTTGCATAAACATTATTGTTAGTATATAGTTGCAAATCAGGAAAAGATTTGTGAGAATAATTCTCCTTTCTATTTAAGATTTATCCCCCCTTAACAAGAAAATAAAGAAGTGTGCCTAGCTTCTTTATTTTTTTATCCGGTTGTTAAATTAATCACATTATTTCACACACTGACAATATAATTTAATGAAACAATACTGTTATCATATACTTGCAAATCAGAAGAGATTTGTGAGAATAATTCTCCTTTCTATTTATTTAATCCCAAAGAAAACATAAAAAAGGAACCATGTGGTTCCTTTTTTATCTATCTTCTGCCCTTTTCCATTATCATCTTGTGGTAACAGCTCCAGCACATGCTTTCATAGCTTTCATTGCCGCCAATGAAAACCTGTTCACCGGAGGTCTGTATGTTACCTTCACCGTCAAATCTCGCATTTACGGTTGCCTTTGCCCCGCATCTGCATATCGACTTTATTTCGGTAATGCTGTCAGCGAGTTCAAACAGACGCTGAGAACCCGGGAAAAGATGTGTCAGGAAGTCGGATCTCAGGCCAAAGCACAGTACGGGTATGTCGTGTTCTGAGACGATCAGTCTGAGATCGTCAACCTGCTGCGGTGTAAGAAACTGGCTCTCATCACAGATGATGACATCGATGTCATCTATCGGACAGATATCCAGTATCCTGTCAGTACTCTTGATCACCTGGGCATTTGCCTCCAGACCTACGCGGCTGCGAAGCACCGTCTCCCCATCTCTGTTATCAATAGCCGGCTTAATCAGCCAGACCTTTTTTCCCTTTTCCTGATAGTTAAATCTGGTCATCAGGGCATTAGCTGTCTTTGATGATCCCATTGCGCCGAATTTGAAGTATAGTTTTGCCATAATATCACCTGATTTAATTATAGTGGAATTGGAGCCAAAAGAAAGGAGTGATTTCTCACTCCTGTTTTCTTTTACTCGCCTACAGCCAGTTTCTTTCTGATCCTTGTTGAGAAGTATTCCAGTACGAGTACCAGTACTACAAGGCCGAACAGCATGGCTCCGACTTCGTCCCAGGCCTGCTTGCCGATTGAGAATATCAGTGATGCACCGATACCGCCGGCACCTACAACACCGAGGATTGAAGCATTCTTGACGTTGATGTCAAGACGGTAAATGACGATTGAAATGATATTTGAACTTAACTGAGGAATGATTCCATATCTGATCTTTTCAAATGCTGAACATCCCGAAGCATCCAAAGCTTCATTGATGCCAGGATTCATGTCCTCAATGGCTTCTATCAGCAATTTGGCCAGCATGCCTATGGAGCTGACTGCCATCGTAAGCACACCCGCATAAGCACCTAATGAAGTTACACGTACGAACATGATGCCGTACATGAAGGCCGGGAATGCTCTGATGATTGAAATGATCGTCAGACAGATGTAGTTTACCCATCTTGGAGCAATGTTACGGCTTGACAGGAACGCCAGCGGCAATGCCAGTACGATACCGATGATGGTACCAAGGAAGGCAATGGCCAGAGTTTCCATCAGCATGTATAACAGACCTGATGAGTCCATTCTGGTAATGAGTTCAATTGACGGATGCAGCAGACCTTTCAAGGCTGCTACAGCTATTTTCAGTCCCTTGTCATTGATTGATGAAAAGTCCAGCGTATAGTTAGCCAGGAAATAAATGACAACTATGGCTGCAAGTTCGATCAGGAACTTTGGAAGCGGTGACGGGAATTTTCTTAACTGACCGTCTACTGTATAAGTCTTCTCTGTCATCCCTGAACCAGCTTCTTTCTAATTTCACGGGAAACCGTCTCAATAACGACTACCGTGATAACCAATACGAACAGGATAAGTCCTGTGTTGGCGTATGCTCTCCATCTTAACTGAGTATTGATCTGAACACCGATACCGCCGGCTCCTACGTAACCGAGAATGGCTGCACTTCTGACATTGGTCTCGAAGCAATACAGAACCGTGCTCCAGAAGTAACCTCTGACCTGAGGATATGCGGCATTGATCATACACTGTACTCTTGATGCTCCTGTAGACTCCATAGCCTCATAAGGACCCATGTCTATTGTCTCGATCTGTTCATACAGCATCTTTACGCAGATGGTATATGTGAAGATGGCAATTGATATCGTACCTGCTAAGGTACCGGTACCGATGACCAGTGAAATCAGTGAAGCATAAATCATTGTCGGCAGTGTTCTCAGAACACTTAACAGACCTCTGTGAACAGCCATGTAATACTTGTTCAGCTTGAAGTTGTTTGACAGATAGAAACTGATTGGCAATCCAAGCAGACAGCCGAAGACGGTACCAAGGACAGACATTATGATGGTGTCCAGCATCGGCTTCTTCACGTCAGCCCAGAATGACCAGTTAGGCGGAATCATCTGCTTGAGCATTACGAAGAACTGATATCCTCTGTCTCTCAGAACAGACAGCTTGACTCCGGTGATCTTAGCACATAGCAAGGAGAAGATGATGACAATAATGGTGATATAAGGAGCCCAGTTGAACTTCTCCTTTACGACCTTGCCATTGCTTAACGTATATGATCTTGGATAGAAAATGTGAAGAAGATCATCAATCATTTTTCTTACCCTTCATCATGTCATCATCATTCAGTTCACGACCATAGATCTGCTTCAGAATGTCATTGGTAACCTTGCTGGTAGGACCGTCGAATACGACCTTACCGGCCTGAATGCCTATGACTCTGTCAGCATATTGCAACGCTAAGTCAACATGGTGAATGTTGATAATAACGGTTATTTTCATTTCTTTGTTGATTCTTAAGAAGTCGCTCATGACAACATCGGCCATGACCGGGTCAAGAGCAGCTACAGGTTCGTCAGCCAGAATGATCTCCGGGTTCTGAGCCAGTGTTCTTGCCAAAGCAACACGCTGCTGCTGGCCGCCTGACAGCTGGTCAGCTCTGATGTATGCCTTGTCAAGGATGCCTACCTTGTCAAGGGCCTCCAGTGCAGCTAATTTGTCTTCCTTAGAGTATAATCCGAATAATGTTCTGAACAGTGACATGTCGGCTACTCTGGCTACCAGTACGTTATTAATGACACTGGTTCTGTTTACCAGGTTAAACTGCTGGAATACCATGCCGATCTTTCTTCTGAACTTACGAAGTTCTTTGCCCTGCAGCTTGGAAACATCTGTTCCGTTGACGGTAACTGTTCCGCTTGTAACGTCAATCATCTTGTTGACCGTTCTGATCAGCGTACTCTTACCAGCGCCTGATAAGCCGATTACCGCTACGAATTCGCCCTGTTCTATTTCAAGATTAACGTCGTCAAGGGCCTTAACGCCGTTGTTATAGACTTTATCAACATGATCAAACTTAATCATATCGGTTCCTCCCAATAAATGTCAGAAAATACTAATAAAGAGATGCATGACACAATGACCATGCATCTCTCACCTTCATGAAAACTATTACTGTGCGAATAAAGCGTTAGCAGCTCTTGTTGAATCGTAGTCAGAATCCTGACCTACCTGATAACCCTTATGAGCATAAGGTTCAACACATGCTAAGCCTTCTGGTGTTGATGCGATTTCAATGAATGCTTCCTGCAGAGCCTTTGTGAACTCTGGAGTCATCTTGGCATCAACTTCCTGTGAAGCTACTGAAATGGTATCGTTCATGATGTAGTCTGAAACAGCGATGACCTTGATGATGTCCCAAACGTTGCTGTACTTGCCAGCAGCGATTTCTGTAGCATAAGCAGCCTCGAAGTTTGTTGTTGAAGCAGCATCCTTACGAACGTCTGCATAACCAACAGTGATATCAACCTGTCCAGTGATCAGGTCACGCATCATGTTAGCATATGAACCGTCAGGTGTAACGTTTGACAGGTTAGCGATAGTAACCTTGCTGTTGCCAACGCCTTCACCGAAGTTCTTGTTCAGCCATACTGATGGGTAAACATAACCAGCTGATGATGTTGAAGAACATACATACCACTTAGCACTGTTGACATCATCCCATGTCAGTGTGCCAGCCTGAGCCTTAGCATATAAGTCTGCGCCCTTTTCTGTGTCGATGTTGACATAGATCAGAGAAGCATAACCTGTAGCTGTGCCTGTAGCATCCTGTGTCTTACCAGCATTCCATGGAGCGATTCCGTCTTTTGGATCGATGACATTGCCATCTTCACCGGCAACACCGAAACGCAGAGCTTCAAGTAATAACTTGACGCCATCTGGCTGATACAGAACGTAAGTTGAAGCAGGAATCAAGCCGATATCGATAGAACCAGCGATCATGCCTTCGCCTACTGCTGAGTAGTCAGTACCAACTGAAATTTCAACGTTGTTAACTGTGTAACCCTTCTCTTTTAACTTGTTCTTTAACAGGTCCTTCAGAGGTTCTGCAGCTGTTAAGATAACGTCAGCATCCTTTGATGGAACGAATGCTACTGTCAGCTTGTCGATTGTCTTGTCATCAACTGTTTCCTTCTTACCGCAACCAGAGAATGAGAAGACCATCAGTAAGCTTAATAAAACTACTAATAATTTTTTCATAAGTTTCTCCCTTCTTACCCGTCTATTTTACCTTCGGTTAATTTAGATGTCCAGCCTTTTAGATTAAATGTTATAATTTTTCTGAGGTGGTCAAATTATGAGCAGAGAAATCAAAATTATGTTACTTGGAATACTGCTTACGATATTGCTGGTTTCCTTGTTCTGCTTCTTCAGATTCCGCTCTTTGCAGAAGGCTTATACGGCAGATCAGAACGCAAAAATAGAACGTACGATGAGACTTTACATCATCATAATGACGATGCTGTTCATCATGCTCATGGTGATGACTCTCTATATTGTGCTTTATCTGAAGCAAAGACAATAAGAATCCCAGAGGAGGTACTTTTAGAAAGTACCTCCTTTACATCTGACAGGAGAAATTGACCGTGTCAGACACCGATGGTACAATATTTGCAATATATCAGGATCTGTTGAGGTAATCTATGAAACTATTATTCATAATTGGTGATGCTGCTGTCGGAAAAATGACCGTTGGCCAGGAGCTGATGAAGATAACTGAATTAAGACTCTTTCACAATCACATGACCATCGAACCCGTAATAGAAATATTCGGCAGATATGATGGAAAAACAATCTCAGAAATACGGGACGTTATTTTCAGGAACTATGCGGCTTCCAGTAACTATGGTATGATTTTTACTTTGATGATGGACTTTGATCTGCCTTCAGAATGGGAGTATCTTGAACACGTCAAGAGCTTATTTGAACCATACGGAACAGAATTCTATTATGTAGAGCTGATAGCTCCACAAGATATCAGACTGAAGAGAAACGTATCTGAAAACAGGCTGAAAAACAAGGCTTCCAAGAGAGACATAGAGACTTCAAACCAGCGTCTGATCGATGATGATAAAAACCACAGATGTGTCAGTTATGAAGGCGAGATAACTTTTGATAACTATCTTAGAATAGATAATTCTGACAAAGAACCTGACGAAGTAGCAAGACTGATTAAGGAAACTTTTGATTTATAATACCTTGCTCTTCAAAGGACATGAGAAAAACAGGCGTGACCGCAATGGTCATGCCTGTTTCTTATCGTTATGAGTTTCTTCCCAGATGCTCTATTCTTTACCCTTATATTCGAAGCACAGCATCGTAACGTCGTCAAACTGTTCTTCTTCCTGTACGAACTCAGCGATTGCGGATTTAACATTACTGATGTCTTCCTTCGGTGTGGATTCAGTAGCCGAATTCAAAGCATCCAGCAGTCTGGCGGTACCGAACATTTCCTTATCCTTGTTATTGGCTTCAGGTACGCCATCTGAGTAAACATAGATCTTGTCTCCGGGTTCCATCTGTATCTCATATTCTTCGTAATTGATGTGTCTCATTCCACCAACCACAAATCCGTGCTTGTCCTTAATGAGTTCATAACTGCCGTCTTTTCTTCTGATGGCAGGATACTCATGTCCGGCATTGGCAGCTGTCAATTTGCCTGTTGATATCTCGAGAATTCCCATCCATACCGTAACGAACATTTCATTCGTATTGTTGGAGCAGATGGCTTCGTTTGTATTGGCCAGCGCCTTGCTGATGGACTTACTGAGTCTTAAGCTGTTTTTCAGAATGACTATGCAGATCATCATGAACAACGCAGCCGGAATTCCCTTTCCGGATACGTCTGCGATAAGCAGTGCAAGATGATCATCATCAATGAAGAAGAAGTCATAGAAGTCACCGCCAACCATCTTGGCAGGCTCCATCAGGGCATAGATGTCAACTTCATTTCTGTCAGGAAACGGCGGGAAATTCTGTGGCAGCATGCTTGCCTGAATGCTCTTGGCAAGGTTCAGTTCAGAATCAATACGGCTCTTCTCTTCAGTAATCTTCTCGATTCGGGCAATGTAACGGTCAATACTCTGAGCAAGATCAATAACGTCCTCTGACAGTTCACCGATTTCATTATTCCTGCTCATGCTCTGCAGCTTGCTGACGACTAATGAACTTTCCTTGGTTGTTCTGTACTCACGGATGGCTGACTGGATCCTCTTCAATGGGCTTACGACAAACCCAAGTGTCATGGCCAGAGTTACCAGCATGAGCGCCAATTGCCATCCTGTCGCAAAGCTGGTGCCGACAGTTGTCTCCTTATTTATATCCTTCATTATCTGACTGAGGTTATAGGTAAGGCCAATCAGCATGTGCTGACCGTCAACATCAGCAACGTATTCGTAGTAATCCGCATAATTGCCAGCCTTTGTAAAGTGTACGTTATTATTTACGGCATCCTTCATTGCCTGTTTCTGGTTTTCAGCCACCTTGACAGTTACTCCAAGGACATATACATCTTCATATTCCCTGCCTCTGTGGGCAAAAGAATCTGCAGCGCTGAGCAGGAAATACTGTTCTTCAAAGGTATCGTCTGTAAGGACGCAGAAAAGATAGTCCACATCATGGCTTTTCTTTATGTCGTTGATTCTGTTTGTCACCCAGTTATAGATTATCTCGGCATACAGTCTCTGATCTTCAGGCGGCAATGCCGTTATATCTTCTTCCGTAGCATACTTCATCTTCAGTTGAGGATGTCTGGAAAGAAGAGTATCAAGTTTGGCAATTGTCCTGCTGTCCTTGAAATACTTGACATCATATTCAATGTCCATGTCATCGCAGTGATCCTGCCAGTATCTTAACAGCCAGTCAGCGGTTGGATACTCTGCTATGGACTGCTTGACGTCCAGGGCAATCATTCTGGCAAGGCTTTCAGTTCTTTCCTTAACTTCATGGTCGGATCTGAGCAGCATCGTGGCATAGGTAAAAAGCGCCGTGAGCAATGCACAGACGAAAAACAACATAGCAACCTGACCTATCAAACCACTTTTCCTAGTTTTTTCCATGATTAACCGCTTTCTATTAAGATTAATTTTACAGTATAGTTTCAGGGATTTAAATAATTTAGTATATACATCTACAGTGTTTTTCAAGAATAACAATGAATCTGCAGTCGTTCATTCGTTCTTTTATAACTTTACTTGTGATCTCAGTATCGCTTTACTTCTTTCTTTTCTTCTTCTCCGGTAGGTCCTTCCATATTTCTTCAATCAGCTCACAGGTCGTTCTCCTGTCATCAATATCGACTGCTATCATTGGTTTAGCTCCCTGATATGGGGTTTCCAAAGGAAGCGAAATGTCATTTCTTTCCATGTACGCTCTGGCTGAGACGGTATTCTTCACCAGAAAGCGGTAATCATAGATACCCCCTATGACCTTTTCCTGATAATAGATGACATATTCTCCCATCATCGGATAATACGTTACGTCTTCTAGTTCTGACAGCTGTTCAAGCACGTATTCAAGAAAATCCCTTCCCGTTGCCATATGGTACCCCTTTTCTTTGAAATATAGGCCTGTTAACCAGTTTTATCTTTTCGTTTCTTTCCTAACGAAATTTAATTGTTTCTACAAGATAATTAACGTTACAGGTTAACTACATATTCAGCCAGTGCCAGAGCTATGTCAAAGTGTCCCGTATCGTGCTGAGTATGTACTTTCTGTCCTTTCTCCTTCCTCATCGTCCATTCAGGTGCATCCAGCAGATCTCCACCCGTGAAGAACATGTATACTTCATATCCTCTGAAGTCACATACCGCCTGTACTGCTGATCCTTCCATTTCTACGGATATGCAGCCGTCAGCCTTACGTTTCTGGAAGTTACTGACGGTTTCTCTATAGTACGCATCCGTTGTCCATGTCTTGCCCAGGACGTAGGGTATCTTATTATCTTCCATGAAATTTCTTACTATCTTCCAGTTTTTGATCCGGATGTAATCGGATGCAGGAGCATAATGATATGATGTACCTTCATCTCTGTAGGCTTCCGTCGGTATCATCACCCTTCCCCTTGCTATCTCCTTGTCAAGACATCCTGCGCCTCCGAAATGTATGAACTTATCTGCACTCATGACAGTAGTCAGTTCTTCAATTGGCGCAATACATGCGGGAGCTCCTACCCATGTCTTGAAGAAGCCGAATTTCTTGCCATGATAATTGAAAACATAAGCTGAATGAGAACCTGTCGCCATTTTATACTCACCTATCTTTTCACAGTCATATTTTTCCAATACATGCTCTTCTATCTCATGGGAAAAGGTATAGATGACCGCATCTACCCTAACAGCATTCTCATTCTTAGCTACATTGATCTTAGCAGGTGATTCTTTATCAAATGTGTCAATAATCATGAGGACTTCCTTTCATATTTGTCTTCCATTCCTGATTCCAGATAATCAGCTTCTCCTGGTTCATAAGGAAAAGAGATAAATTCTTTCTATTTGTGGTACAAGCAGCATACCGTCTCAACCAGGGCGGTATTCGGGAACATGTCAAAGCCCTTTACCTTTTCGATTCTGTACGACTTTTTGAGAATACTGAGATCCTTGGCCAATGTTGCCGGATTGCAGGAAACGTATATTATAGTAGCTATGTCTGAATCTCTCAGGCATTCCAGAAGTTTCTCATCCAGTCCGCTTCTTGGCGGGTCAACGACAAGAACATCTGCTCTCTTCTCTCTGACGAGTTTTCTGACTGCGCTTGACGCATCTTCCGCAATGAATCTTGCATTCGTAATGCCATTCATTCTGGCGTTTTCTTCCGCGTTCTCAATCGCCTTCTTTTCAATGTCTATTCCGATTATTTCATCTGTCCTGTTGTTCAGATAAAGAGAAATAGCCCCTATGCCGCAATATGCTTCTATTATCCTTGAAACTTTATCGGTGATAAGTGAATCAACTTCTTCGTAAATGGCCTTTGCCTGACCGTAATTAAGCTGGAAGAAAGCCTGAGGATCAAGCTTGAGCACATGGCTGCCAAGTTTGAGTTCAATTGATTCACAGCCTTTCAGAAGCGTCAGTCTGTCAGTCATCAGCTTAACAGGATTTTTCTGGGTATTAATGCCCTGATAAAGCGACACAACGCCTTTAATTTCAGATATTTCATTTATGACCTCGTTATCGATCCTGTCATTACCGGTGATCAGCACGACCTGACACTGACCGTCCAATTCCCTCATGACCAGCTGCCTGATCCCCTTCTTTTCCTTATTGGAGTATGTTCTGAGTCCATGTGAATTCAGGACGTCCATTATCTTTGTTCTTATGTCTTCAAGTCCTTCTTCATGAAGAAGACATCTGTCGAAAAACACTGGTTTATTGGACCCTGTTCTGTACAGAGCAGTGGCCAGCTTTCCGTTTTCATCCATAACCACCGGAAGATTGCACTTGTTCCTGTACCCGAAGATCTTGTCTGAAGGAACTATGCCCTCTATGCTTCCTCTGTATCCTGCATATTTATGCAAAGCTTCCCTCAGCAGTTCCTTCTTGACTTCCAGTTGATTCTCATATCTAAGTTCAATCAGCGAGCATCCTCCGCACTTACCGGCATACGGACACTTCTGTCTTATTCTTGCATTGCTCTTTTTTATGACCTTTTCCAGATTTCCGACATAATAACGGCCCCTGTCATCCAGGCTGCACTTTACCGTCTCACCAATAAAACAGCCTTCTATGAATACAGGCTTTCTTTCAAAATAGGCAATTCCCTCACCGTTTATGCCGGTTTTCTTCACTGTCAGTATCATAAGACAATTCTAGCACAAAAAAAGGCGATGATTAATTATTCACCGCCCAGTCAGGCAAATCATTTCCCCTTCTCAGAATCACTGATTTCTGGAAGTCTGTCTGATTAAGGAATTCAAGTATGCTGAGTTCTTCTTCTTCAGTGCATCCGACCAGCAGCTTGACCTCAATGTCCTTTTTGAGAATGTCAACGCATACGACTAATGCTTCAACAGCTGATGAATCGAGAGATCCTCTGAATACTCTGATGTGTTCTTCATCCGTGCTGTCTCTGAAGTAGCCGTAGTTAACCGGATATATCAGGCTGCCGAATCTCTTGTGAACCGTTCCCTTGGGCTTATCAATGACAAGATTGCTGGAAAGGTAAAGAGTATCAAGCTTCTGCCAGAAGTATCCGTTATTTTCAAATTCCATAATTATCTCATTCTCCAATCAATATTAACCATTATACGGCATGAAATCCCTTTAAACAAGTCAATAGCGCCAATTTTGAAACAATTTTCTGAAAATTATTTGTTAATGTAATGATGTTGTTTCATGCACATAACATCAAGCAGTTCATTTATTTCATAAGTATCATAGATTTCCATTGCGTCAAGTATGATGGCAATGCAGCCAAGAGCATCACTGCCGGCATGATGATGATCAAGTTCATATCCAAGATATTCACATACCGTATTCAGCTTGTGGTTGATCAGCTGAGGATGGATCACTCTGGATATACTGACTGTATCAACATAGGTGAAATCCGGCATTCTAATATGATACAGATCATTGATGCTGCGTAATACGGCAATGTCAAACATGGCATTGTGAGCTACTACTACACTGTCTCTGAAACAGTCCTTTATCTGCCAGTAGACCATTGGCCAGTCATCGGCAAATCTTACCATGTCAGGGGTAAGGCCATGTATCTTTACATTTCCATAGTTAAAGTATCCTACGCTTGGATGCGGCTTGATCAGGATCTCATCGCTTCTGATGATCTCCCCGTTATCCATCAGTGCATAACCAATTGCACAGGCGGAGGCTGAATTACCGTTGGCTGTTTCAAAATCTATTGCCAGTACTCTCATGTTATTTCTGATTAGCTTCCAGTACTCTTAAAAAGTTCTTGTAGAAGATCCTGTCAATGTCTTCCTGGCTGAAGTTATTCTCCCTCAGTGCCTCATACAGATCATGTGTCTTGGTACAGTCTGACATTCCCACAGGTGTCGGGATGCCGTCAAAGTCACTGCCTAAGGCAACAGTCTCAATGCCGCCGATATCAGCGATATGTTTAATGTGTTCAACTATGTCAGGAATCTGATTCTGTTTGTCGTTCTTACTGACGAAGTTAGGACAGTAGTTCATGCCCATGATGCCGCCGTTTCTGGACAGCCTTCTGATCATGTCATCTGTCATGTTACGGGGAACATTCATTACGGCTCTTGAATTTGAATGTGAAGCTACTATTGGCTTGCGGGCATTGTCCAGGACATCGTATATTCCTGCATCATTAAGATGCGATACATCTACGATGATGCCCAGATCCCACATCTTATTGATTGCCTCAAATCCAAAAGGCTTAAGGCCTCTTTCCGTATCAGGTCTTGGCACTTCTTCATATACATAATTCGGATAGGCAATCTCATTTTCAAAGTTCCAGGTCAGAGTGATCATCCTGACACCGCGATCATAGAAGTGTTGGAGTTTCTCTAAACTGCCTTCCAGAACACCACCTTCTTCGATCGTCAGCATTGCAGAGGTCTTTCCCCTGGCATAATTGTCCAGAATCTCTTGTACGGTTGTGACCTGAGCGATCCTGTCACTGTTTTCCTTCATTACCTTATCGAAGAAATCCATAGTCAGTCCTCATAAATTATTTTGATACTAATTCCATCCCCCATCATTATTCTGAGCTTACTATTTATGCAAGCTATGTTGTCAACTCATTTCTTCAGCAGCAAGTGAAGTTTCAACTACTTGTTCATCATAAGCCTTTACTTTATGATTATTAAGAAATATCTCATTCAGCGTAAAGGCTAGCGATTGAAGAGTTACTTCACGTTTGGCAGACTTCAGCTCACACTCCCAAATGGTGATCGAGCGTCACCCC
>ONPK01000018.1 GCA_900319675.1 uncultured Bacillota bacterium | reverse complement strand
TGACGGCCATGCCGACTCTGTCAGCATCCGGGTCAGTTGCCAGTAACAGGTCTGCATTATATCTTGCGGCATATTCCATGCCCAATGCCATGGCTGCCTTGATTTCCGGGTTTGGATACGGGCAGGTTGGGAAGTTTCCGTCCGGGAACTCCTGTTCCTTGACAACGGTAATGTTGGTATAGCCTGTTTCCTTCAGGATCCTGGTAACAGGAATCAGACCTGTGCCGTTTAACGGTGAGTAAACGATGGCTACGTTCTTGTCGATCTCGGCATCGCCTACCAGTGACTGGGTCTTTACTGCTTCTAAGAAGTTGGTGAGCATGCTGTCATCAATGTATTCAATGATGCCGCTCTTCAGGCCTTCTTCAAAGTCAAGCTTCTTAACATCCTTGAAGGTATCTGTCTTTTCGATTTCTGCCAGTACTGCATTGGCGTATTCAGTTGTACACTGACAGCCGTCAGGTCCGTATACCTTATAGCCATTGTACTTGCTTGGGTTGTGGCTGGCCGTAACCATGACACCTGCACAGCAGTGCAGTTCTCTGGTTGCGTATGAGCATAATGGAACAGGTTCAAGTTCCTTGTAGATGTAAACCTTGATGCCGTTGGCGGCCAGAACACCGGCGGTTACCTTGGAGAATACATCACTCTTGATACGTGAATCGTAGGCGATGGCTGCCTTTCTTTCTTCCTCAGGGAAGTTCTTGACAATGTAGTTTGCCAGGCCCTGTGAAGCCTTGCCTACTGTGTAGATATTCATGCGGTTGGTGCCTGCAGCAATGACGCCTCTTAAACCTGCTGTTCCGAATTCCAGATCACGGTAGAATGCGTCTTCCTTCTCGGCATCGGTCATGGCTAAAAGCTGCTGACGGATCTCTTCATCCTTAACGTTTTCCAGCCAGTAATTATAGTATTCCTGATATCTTTCCATGTTAACTCCTCACTTTATTATATTTTAACATAAGATTACTTATCCTGCATTGTGACTATGCTTAATTTATGCATAAGAAAAGGAAGAGTATTACCCTTCCCGCTGTTTTCTACTAGCCAATAACCTTCTGAGCTTTCAGTGTTTCAACGATTGTGTTCAGTGCGTTTTCTTCATCGTCACCATCACAGGCTAACGTGATTTCTGACTGAGTAGGAATGCCAAGAGACATAACGCCCATGATAGACTTCATATCTACTGTGCGGCCCTTGAATGATACTGTAACCTTGCACTTGCACTTGCTGGCTGCGTTAACAGCTACAGTTGCTGGACGAGCATGTAATCCTACTGGATCAATTACTACAACCTGAATATCCTTCATTTAAATCGACCTCCAATACTTTTTCTGAGAATATTTTACAGTAAATTGGTAGCGTTTTCAATATATATAATTTAAGTGATTTTACACATAATTGCCGCCCCATGACCATTACTGTTTTTCTTATGTGCTATAATTATTCTGTTGGTGGTGTTTATGGAAAAGAAATCAGGTTCAAAGGTCATTATTATCGTTCTGCTGGTACTTCTGGTACTCGGTGGCGCCGGGGGCGGTGTCTACTACTTCTACCAGAAGCAGGCTCCTTTCCGCAAGCTGGGAGAATTAGGTTATAACGAACAGCAGATCACGGTCATCAAGAACAAGGATCTCACGGATAAGGTAATAGAAACCGGAGAGTCAGAGCTCTTCAGATATGCCCTGGATCAGACGATAAATAACGCTGACAGGTATGAATACTTCCTGATCAGCGATAAGGATCTGCCGAAGATGAGCGTCAAGGATCTTTACAGCGTAACCAGCAGAATGATCGAACTCGGCTATACCGCTGAAGACGCAGCCATTCTGACCAGCAAGCTTGACCTTGATACCATCACCACTCTGTTAAGAGGAGAACAGCCAAGAGATCTGGAACTGTTTGCCGATGCGATCGACCATGGCTTCAGCATCACTGACAGCCTGTTACTGGCATCAGGCAACAGAGAACTGGCAGAGAAGATATTCAATGGCGATATCGCCTATGAAAGGATCAGCCCACTGATGGAAAAGCAGTACACAAGTGATGAGATACTTACCCTGTTGAACAATCTTTCCGAAGATGACTACACGTTCGTAATGGGAATGAAGTACATCCCGGAACTGCCGGAACTGTCAGGAAAGGAAAACTTCGACATGAACATGCTGCCAAGATATCTGATGTCACTACGCAGTAATCGCGCTTCCATGGATGACGTAGTCAACTGGGTAAATAACGACAACGACTACATCCCGGCTGATGAGATCGACTATTCAGCCATGTATCACGACGAAGAGATCCTGGCAGACTATACAAGCTATACCTACTGCGTCAACAAGCAGTATGCACTTCCAAGCAGTTACGAACCATCAGATCTGGAATATCTGCCAAGCGGATACTACGTCCTGTATCATCCGATGCGCCATGTGGCAGCCAATGCCTTCGTCAACATGTCAGACGGATCAGTGGTAGCCGGCTATGAAAGAATACTTGCCCAGAGCAATTACCGTTCATATGACCATCAGAAATCACTGTATGATGAATACGTTGCGCAGGACGGCGTAGCCCTGGCTGATACCTATTCGGCCAGACCGGGACACTCCGAACACCAGACCGGACTGGTTACCGACATTGGAACTGCATCCATGGATATGTTATACTTTGAGAGCTACAGCGGATATGACTGGGTATGTGAGAATGCCCACTTATACGGATTCATACAGAGATATCCGGAAGGAAAGGAATACATAACGGGATACGAATACGAGTCATGGCACTTCAGATACGTAGGTGTCGAAACAGCTACAGTCATTTATGAAAGAGGCTGGACTCTTGATGAGTATGCCCTGTTATTCAACTAGGAAACATGAAGACATTTATTAAGTACTTACTATCAGCACTGATCGTAATGGCTGCGATATTCGCATCGCTGTATTTTCTGTTGGTTCCGGGACAGCTCAAGTCCTTTGCCTATACTGACGAGCAGGTTGCTCTGATCAGAAAGAACGGCATGGTCTACGACTTCATAAGAGCCGGCAGGTCATCATTGATGAGCGCAGCCCTGGAAAAGGATCCGGAAAACATCAGGAAGATGGATCAGTATCTGATTTCAGACAGGGATCTGCCTGCCAATACGGACTTCACCGCCATCTACAATGTCGTTGCTCCGCTTTATGACAAGGGCTACGAGAAGGAAGACGTCCTGAAGCTGGTCAACAATGTTGAACTGATGGACCTGATGTTACTGGCGGAGAACCCGCTGCCTGTTAACAAGGACGTCATGTTCACAGCTCTGGATAAGAAATACAACGTCATTCAGGCCTATCAGCTGGCTAACCTTGATAAGGAACTCTCAACACTCATCATTAATGACGGCGCTGACTACGCAACGACCGTCAAGCTGAATAACAAGGGTTACAGCGTATATGACATAAAGGCAATGAGCAAGCTGTCATCTTCAGAGCTCAGGCTTGTCACTCTGATGAAGTACATGGAATTCCTGCCAGAAATGGTCAGAACTCAGGGCTTCAACATGAAGCTTTTGCCGAGATATGTCATCAACATGAATGAAAACGGCTGTCTGCCTGAAGATTCCGTAATGTACGTCAACGATGATCTTGACTATGTTGCTCTTGAGGACCTGGATCTGTATGGCATGTACAGTGATGACTTCAGAACTGTTAACCCATCAAGCTACACGGCTCTGGTAAACAAGAATCATTACCTCAACAGTGACTATGCCCCAACGGATCTCACCGAATTCTCCCAGGAGGAGATGAGAACTGACGTGGCTACCGCATTAGGCAGTCTGTTCACTGCCCTGGACAATCAGGGTTATGACGACATCATCGTAGACATTGCCTACATCAGTTACGATGAACAGGATGAACTGTTCAACAGATATCTGGAAATGTTCGATGATGACGAAGAGGCTGCTCTTCTGAGAACACCTTATGCCGGATACAGTGAACACCAGACAGGTCTTGCAATAGATTTCTATTATAAAGGAAAGAATTTCTCAGAATATAACGGCTACCAGTGGCTATTGGACAATGCACACACCTTCGGATTCATATTAAGATATCCTGAAGGCAAGGAATTCCTTACCGGATTTGAAAATGAACCGAATCACTTCCGTTACGTAGGCGTTGAAGCCGCAACCATCATGCACGATAACAGATGGACACTGGAAGAATATACCGCAGTATTTGAATGATCAAACCAGGCAATGACCTGGTTTTTTTATGCATTCATAAAGTGTAGAATATAGTTAACAAGGAGAAAAAACAATGTTGGAGATAAGAGCTTTAGGCGGCAGCGGTGAAGATTCCAGAAACTGTTTTCTTGTGCGCTGGGATGACGGCAGTATTCTTCTGGACTGCGGGGTCAGAAGGGAAATAGCAGCCGTAGACGTGGTATACCCTCTTCTCACTGAGGAGATTGCCCAAAATCTGGATGCAGTATTCCTTTCCCATGCCCATGAAGACCATACGGCTGCCTTACCTTATCTGTACCATCTTGGCTATGAAGGAAAGGTCTACGCAACTGAAGAAACCATATCTCTGACACCCGGTTTTCTCAGAAAATGGCATGACTATGCCAAAACCAACAATGGAATTATCCCCTTTGATGAAGAGGACATCAGCAGGGTTCGCTTTGAAAGGATAACTGAAGCTCCTTCCTATCTTGTAAGCCGCGGCAGAAGCGGCCACATGCTGGGAAGCCAGTGGTATCTCTTCAGCATTGCCGGAAGGAGAATACTTTACACTGGAGACCTGACCTTTGAAGGTCTGTTAATGGCTGCTGACGAACTGTCGGAATGCGACATTCTGATAATTGACTGCTCCTACGCTTCCAAGTTCGTCAGTCAGAAGGAAAGCTATGAGAAACTGGCAGACATTGCCCGAAGCACTTTGAATAACGGTGGAAATCTTCTTTTGCCGGTTCCTGCCAACGGCAGAGGAATTGACATGTATCTGTATCTGAAGAAACAGGGGCTGAACATTCTCGTTGATGCAGCAGTCATCAGAAATACCGTTGATCTCAGCCAAAAGACCGAGTGGATCAGAAAGACTGACTTATGGTCAGACCTTGAAGACATCGTTACGGTGATTGGAAAGGACATCATAAAGCCTGAGGTCCCTTCTGTAATCATTGTTCCTGACGGCATGATGACCACTGCCAAGGCGCAGGGTTACTATGAACTGCTCAGAGATGATCCTTCAAGCCGGATCGTCATTACCGGACACAGTGCCAAAGGCACACTGGCAGATTCAATACAGATCGAAGAATACCGCAGGGATAATAACATATTTGCCGGAGTTGAAAAGCTGACCATCAAAGTCCATCCTGACGAGGATGACGTTGTTGACCTCGTCAGAAGGACAAAGCCTGAAAAGGTAATGCTGTTCCACGCCAAGGAAAAGAACTGCGTGGAGCTTAAGAAAAAGCTCAGAAACATGGGCAAGGAAGTCTTCTGCTCAGTCAGAAAAACCATAAAGTATGATTAAGGGGGATCACATCCCCTTTTTTACGTATCAGTAATAAAAACAGTTTTACATTAAATATAAATAGGATAAAATATAACTAAGGAAAAGATCAGACATAATTTAAAAACATGGGGATTTTATGCCATTAGTGCCTGATCTGAAGATTTTTTGGAGTTTTAAGGAGGAAAATATGTTCAAAAAGTCATTAGCATTATTGCTGGCTATCCTGATGGTCATCGGCATGACAGCCTGTGGCAACAAAGGTGGCGGCGGTGGCGGAGAAGGTGGCTCCGACAATGAAAAGTACAGCGGCACCGTAATGCTCTACACCTCTACAGGCGAAGACGTAGTCGTTGCACTGAAGGAAGCTTTCGAGAAGAAGTATCCAAACGTTACCATGGAATACATCCAGGCAACATCTGGTAAGATCACATCAAGACTGGCTGCTGAATTCGAATCAGGCACCATCGCCTGCGATACACTGTGGCTTGCTGACTTCTCAGGCATCATGACCTATAAGAATGAAGACAGACTGATTCAGTACAAGTCTCCATTCGCTGAAAAGGTTGACGCAAAGTTCAAGGATCCTGACGGTTACTATACAGCTGCCCGTATCGTTGTAATGGGCTTAGGCTACAGCACAACAAAGTCATCTGACGCAGAAGTACCAAACAACTATGACGGACTGATCTCTGAAACATTCAGAAACCAGATCATCATGACACATCCATCAAACTCTGGTACAACCAAGGCTCTCGTTTATGCACTGGTTCACTCACCAAAGTATGGCTGGCCATTCTTCCAGAGCCTCAAGGACTACGGCACAGAAGTTAACGAATCTTCTAACGCAACAAACAACGCTGTAGCTTCTGGCGGTTACAAGGTATGCTTAGGCGTTGACTACAACGTCAAGAACCTGATGGATCAGGGTTCACCAATCGGCTGGAGAGACACTGAAGACATCGTTGCCGTACCATGCCCAATCGCAGTTGTTAAGGGCTGCCCGAACGAAGAATTAGGCAAGTTATTATTAGACTTCATTCTGGACCCAGAGGGAGGCCAGAAGATCATGGTCGACATGAACATTACAGTATCATCACCTGATGTTCAGTTAAAACCTGGCATGCTGTCATCTGACGAACTGGCTGCTAAGGCATTACCAATTGACTGGGACGACTTAGCTAAGACAGGCAAGGATATGATTGCCAAGTACAACGAAATTTTCCAGAAATAATAATCTAGAGAGTACACATAATTAAATAACCATATATGCTGGTATAGTCTACTGTCTATTACCAGCATATATATTATGTAGAGAGGAGATACTATGAATAAAGTAGAATTGGAAAACATTACAGTGCGCTACGGTGATCATACAGTGTTGGACAATTTCTCCTTAACTATTCCTGAGGGAAAGATCATTGGTATTGTTGGCCCTTCTGCATGTGGTAAGACAACTGTCGTAAGAGCGATCTGCGGATTCGTTAATCCTCAGACCGGAACGGTAAAGATCAACGGAAACACGATGTATTCCAAGGAACAGAAAGTCAACATCGCACCTGAAAGAAGAAATGTCGGTGTTGTATTCCAGGACTATGCCGTATGGCCGCATCTTTCCGTCTATGATAACGTTGCCTACCCTCTGAAGAAAAGGAAGGTCAATAAGGAAGAACTGGATAAGGAAGTCAAGGAAGCCCTGCGTCAGGTCAACATGTCATCCTACGAAAAGTATCTTCCTTCACAGCTGTCAGGCGGTCAGCAGCAGCGTGTTGCCATCGCCCGTGCCCTTACTTCCAGTAAGGACCTGCTGATCATGGACGAACCAATTACCAACCTTGATGCTAAACTGAGAGAACAGTTACTAGTAGAAATACGTTTGATGCAGGAGAGACTTGGATCAACCATCATCTACATCACCCACGACCAGGAAGCTGCCCTGCAGCTGTGTGACAAGATCGTCATCATGCAGAACGACGGCTCAATCGGTCAGATCGGCACAGATGAGGAGATCATCAAGGGTCCTGCCAATAAGTTCATCTTCAAGTTCATCGGCGTTTCCAACTTCCTGCCCGTAAAGATGGAAGACGGAAAGTGCTACCTTGACTACAGTGAACCGATGCTGCTATGCGACCACAAGCCTGAAGGATATCCTGATACGGACAAGCCTGTTGAAATGGGTGTAAGACCAATGGACGTCATCTTCGATGATGCCAGCCCGATCAAGGCAAAGATCATTCAGACCGTATTTTTGGGCAACATCTACAACTACTTCATTCAGCTGGGAGGTCAGGAACTGCGTGTTCAGAGAATCACCTCCGGTGACGAAGAAGACGAGAAGTACGTTGAAGGTAAGGAAGTCGGCATAAGATTTGTTGGTGAAAAGTATTACACCAGAGAGGAGAAAGCAGATGTTTAAAAAGGCACAGAACAAAGATTTTCTCGCTTTAGAAGGCAAGCGCTCTGGTATTTCACTTGATAACGCAATGATCATATTCAGCTACATTGCTCTGACATTCGTTGTCATCATTCCTGTATTCATGATCATTTACTACACGTTCTGGGATGGAACAAAGATCGACTTTGAAATGTTCAAGACCGTTCTGTTCCAGCCGGAAAATCTGGGAGCACTGAAGAACACGGCCATCATCGGTGTCGTTACGACCCTGCTGGCAGCCGTCATCGGCGTATTCTTCGCCTGGTTATTAGGCAGAAGCGACATCCCGCTGAAGGGTCTGATGAGATTCCTGTTCTCTATCCCGTTCATGATCCCGCCATTTCTGGCAGCCATGAGCTGGGACATGATGTTCTCAGGAAGAGGAGGATATGTCAATAACTTCCTCATGTCACTGTTCCATCTGGCCGATTCGCCATTCAATGTCAACAGCTTATTGGGCATCATTGTCATTGAGGTCGTATATTACTTCCCGTTTGTATACATGCAGGTAGTAAGTGCTCTGGAAAGAATGGACCCGACTCTGGAAGAAAGTGCCAGAATTGCCGGCGCCAGCCAGTTATATGTAATTACGCATATCACTCTGCCGCTGACCATTCCTGCCATTTCATCAGGCATGTTGCTGGTACTGATCACATCACTGTCTAACTACGGTATCCCGTCATTACTGGGATTCTCGAAGAACATATTCACATTACCGACAATGATCGTCGAACTGATGAACAGAGCTGAAGGAAGCTTCGTCGGTATCAGGCAGGCAGCGTGTCTGTCCGTAATCCTGGTAGTCGTCGTAGCCATTGCCCTGCTCATTCAGAGAATCGTACTGAATGTCGGCAGATATGACATCATCAAGGGTAAGTCAATGAGACCTATGCTCATCAAGTTAAGAGGAGCCAAGTATCCGTTACTGATCTTCTCATTACTCTTCCTGACATTGGTTGTCATTGCACCGTTGGTAATGATCCTGTGCATCAGCTTCATCAAGGCATACGGATTGCCGATCACACTGGAGAACTTCACTCTGGCCCATTACCAGAGGATCTTCGCAGGCAGTAACGTCATGGTTACTTCAGCCATCAAGAACAGCTTGTTCCTTGGCTTCAGCGCCGGTCTGATCTGTCTGTTCCTCGGCACGATGCTTGCCTATGTTATCTATAAGGTAAAACCAAAGGGCAGCGTAGTTCTGGAAATGATGGCAGTACTGCCATACTCATTACCAGGTACCGTCATGGCCATCGGCTGTATCCTGGCATGGTCCGGTAAGATCGCAGGCATCAACCTGTACAACACCATCTGGATCATCCTGGTTGCCTACATTGCCCGTTATCTGTCATACGTACTGAAGTCAAGTTCAGCTGCCTTACAGCAGGTACACCCGTCTCTGGAAGAGGCCGCAAGAAGCTGCGGTGCTTCTCATCTGGAGTCACTGAAGGATATCACATTGCCGCTTATCAAGCCGGCCATGCTGTCAGGATTCTTCCTGGTATTCCTGCCGTGTATGAGAGAGCTGACCACATCAGTACTGCTGTACGGACCAAAGAGCAGAACATTGGGTGTAATGATCTACAGCCTGCGTGTTAACGGCATGATCCCATCAGCCGCTGCACTGTCAGTACTGACGATCACGATCATCATCATCATGAACAATTTAGTAAACTACATTACTAAGGACAGGAGGAAGTAATTATGACAGACCAGATTGTACTGAATCATGTAACCAAGTCCTTTACAACCAAGGAGTTAGGTACAGTTGTCGCTGTTAATGACTTCAACCTGACTGTTAAGAAAGGTGAATGCTTTGCCTTCCTGGGCCCATCAGGCTGCGGCAAGACAACAACATTAAGAATGATTGCCGGTTTCGAAGACCTGACTGAAGGCCAGATCTATCTGGGTGACAAGCTGGTTTCCGACAGCAAGAAGAACATTTACATTCCACCTGAAAAGAGAGAGCTCGGAATGGTGTTCCAGGCCTTCGCCGTATGGCCGCACATGAACATCTTCGATAACGTTGCCTTCCCTCTGAAGGTCAAGAAGGTACCAAAGGCAGAAATCAAGGAAAGAGTTACCCAGGCTCTGCATTACTGCAGCCTGGACGGTCTGGAGAAGACCTTCCCTTCTGATCTGTCCGGCGGACAACAGCAGCGTATTGCCCTGGCCAGAGCCATCGTCGTTAATCCGGACGTAATGTTACTGGATGAACCTCTGAGTAACCTGGACCCGCACTTACGCGAAACCATGAGATTTGAGATCAAGAGACTGCAGAAGGAATTCGGTTTCACGATCATATTCGTTACACATGACCAGGCTGAAGCCATGGCCATCTCCGACAGAATGCTGGTAATGGACATGGGTAACGTTCAGCAGGTCGGTACGCCAAGCGAACTCTATAACAAGCCGATCAACAAGTTCGTTCACAGCTTCCTTGGTCAGTCCAACTTCACCAAGGTAGTCATCAAGGATGGCAAGGCCTATGCAAAGGGCCACACGGATCAGACAATTGCCGTAGACGGAGACGTTCCGCAGGAAAACGGCGAAATGATCCTGGCTACCCGTCCTAATACGATCGACATCAACCGTGAATCAGGCTACAAGACCAGAATCATCAAGAGAACATTCAAGACAGACTTCGTTGAATACCTGGTAGCCATCGGCGATGATACCGTTCTGATCCAGACACCGCACAGAAATCTGTTCAAGTCCGGTGAAGAATGCTACATCAGAGTTCACAATCCTGCCTGGTATCCACCGGAGGATGAAGAAGCTGAAAAGGAAAGAGAACGCCGTAACGTAGTATAAACATTGAAAGGACACAGAATGATCAACAAGCTTAACCATGGCTGTGCCCAATTAGCAGAAGCAGTAAAAGAGGCTTACAATAACGGTCAGACCGACTATTATTTAGAGCCTCTTGCTCTGACTAAGGACGGCAAACCAGTAGGAAAAATTGAAGACGGAGACAGCGTCATATTCTGCTGCCGCAGAGGTGAAAGGGAAATTGAACTTACCGAAATGTTCACTGACCCGTCATTCAATGCGATTGAAAGAAAATACGTTGATGACCTTCATTTTGTGATGCTTACGATGTATCATGAAAAACTGGCTCATCTGCCCGTGGCCTTCGGACCTGAACATGTCAGAAAGCCGCTGGCTGAAATACTTGCCAATAATGGCAAGAGACAGCTGCACATTTCCGAGAGTGAGAAATTTGCCCATGTCACCTTCTTCTTCAACGGCGGAGAAAACGAACCGTTTGAAAACGAGGATGACATCTGCATTCCTTCACCTAAGGGCATCCCCTTTGATCAGAAGCCTGAGCTGTCACTGCCTGAGGTAGTTGATAAATTAAAGGACTCATTCGGCAAGTACGATTTCATAGTCACCAACTTTGCCAATGGGGACGTAATCGGTCATACGTCTAATTCCCAAGCCAAGGTAAAGGCCGCCAAGGCAGTAAGTGAGGCACTGGAAACAGTGGTGACCGCTGCTCTGAAAAATGACTATGTGGTAGCCGTAACGGCTGACCATGGCAACATTGAGACCCTGTACAACAAGAACGGGGCACCGCATGTTGCCCATACTTCCAACCCGGTAGCCTTCATCATGATCGATCCGAGAAAGCCGGAAAAGACCATTACGCTTAAGGATGGAGCACTGTCAAACGTTGCCCCGACCATACTGCATGTAATGGGACTCGAGAAGCCTGAGGAAATGACCGAAGATACTCTGACAACTGACGACTTCGGTGCCTGCAGAAAGATGATACTCATCATCTGTGACGGCTGGGGCATCGGTTCTCACGACGACAATGATGCCATTTACCTGGCTGAGACACCGTATTGGGACAGTCTATTGGAAAGACAGTCCGTATCCTACCTGCACGCCTCAGGCGAATACGTAGGCTTAGGCAAGGGCAAACCTGGTAACTCTGAGGCAGGTCACTCCAACCTGGGAGCTGGCAGATGCGTCATGCAGGATGACATCAGGATCGACCAGGCCATCGCCAACGGTGAATTCATGAACAATGAAGTAATCAGGGAAGCATGCAAGAAGGCCAGAGATAAAAAGAAAGCCGTTCATCTGATTTCATACCTGACTCACAAGTCCTCACATGGCAGTATTGAGTATGCCTTACAGGCCGTTGAAGCCGCCCATCATGTCGGTGTGGATAACGTCTATCTCCACATCATCTTTGACGGCAGATCAACGGAACCGGGAAGCGCTCCTGACCTGTTGATGGAACTTGAGGACAGGCTATATGAAATGGGAACCGGTCTGGTAGTTGACGGCATAGGCAGAGGCTTTGCCCTGGACAGAGACCACAACTGGGAAAAGGTAAAGAAAGCCTATGACATGATGGTGCTTGGTAAAGGCACACATTATTCAATCTGAAAAATCTCGTAAAAGAAATGAAAAGTGTGTAAGCAGAACCGGAATCAACCGGAAATGCCTGCACACTTTTTTTGTAAAAGTATTATTCACTAATTCTTCTTCTTTTTCCTTAGCACATATACAGCCACAGCTGTTGCCGCAACTGCCAGCCCGGCGGCAATCGGAATGATATTCACAGAAGATTTCTTTTCGGGTACACTCGGACCGTCTTCAAATTTGGCGGTGAAATATACTTCCCTCTCATCCTTTCCCGGAACGTAATCTTTGATGGAGACTTCTTTTCCGTCATCGGAAACATGATACCAGCCAACGAAAGTCTTTCCATCGATCTCCGCAACCGGAATCTCTGATTCATCAATAGGCCATTCCGTGAAATTGATGGCATCCTGAATGTTATCGTCGATCATGAAAATCGCCTGTTTATTAACCACCAGGATCGTAGAAGCGTTCTCTTCGTACCAGTCAGAGAGAGTTGTAAGAAGATTCTTATAACGTTCAATTTCACTGTCAAACGTCACACCTGACATTTCCGTCAGGTTTTCATCTTTGATCGTCGGGCAAATGGCATGATTGGCTTTCTGGGACAGATATATTTCTCTGGCAAAATCGTCGATCTTTCCTCCGGCTTCCGCAGATTTCTTCATGATGTCATCTACCTCTTTGATGCGGGCAAGGAATTTAGTCTTGAATTCCGGATCATTCTGATACAGCTGCTTGAACCACGGATAATTGATGTAATCAGTAAAGACACCGCTGTCCTTTGTAGAATAGTCACTGGCCTTCCATGCAAGGTCAAAATCCCACAGCGGTCCCCAATACAGTTTACCGCCGCGTTTTTTATACAGATATGTACTGCCGTTACGGAAGGCATCGCCGTTTTCGGACATTGACTCGATGATGTAATAGTTGATCATGGAGTCAATGTCTATGTATTCCTTATACGAAACCCCATTCTTATCACACAAATCTTCACTGCAGATGATTTCGTCAAGTGTCTGAATGTAGTTCTTTATATACTCATACTGTTCCTGCACTGAAAAGTCATCAGGATCAGGAGATTCCAAATCAAAGGAAAGCTGTGACGCATATTCGTCCGTGCTTGAAATGGTAAAGCTGGTTTCCGGCGGATTATCCTTATATGTGCTCAGAAGATATCCACCTGTCAGTTCTTCACCTTCCTTGACATCTTCAGTAAGCTCATCGATGTCTACCCTGTTCTTGCCTGTCTGGACGAGTTCAGAAAGGCAGTAGCTTCCGAGGTAGCGTCCATTCATTACAACATCTACAGGAGTACATTGAGGCGTGAATTCCATGCCGATCTGCTTACCCAGCCAGAAGGTATATCTGTTTCTGATCAGAGCGTAATCATAGTAGTTCGCAATGAGTCCCCATTGCTTGTTCTCACCAAGCCCGAGAAGATCCGCTTTTTTCTTAAGTTTCATCTTATAAGGCTTCTTGTCTTTGGCCCAGGTTGTATTTCCACGTCCGCGGATGTAATCAAGTTCGAAAGTCTGGGTTTCTCCTTCTGTCTCCATGAATTCGCTCTTATATCCATCAGGAATGTGCAGCGTCATGCTTCCATAGCACCTGGTCTTATGGTCATGATCCTCGTTCATGGCCGCAATCGTTCCCAGACTCTCATCGATGTTTAATTCCACAACAGGAAGACTGTTGGCAACGAAAAGAACATTCTTCAGCATGAAAGACACCTGTGCATCCGCTGAACCGTCCTCAAAATCCACACGCAGGCTGAGGGCATGACGGCCACTCAGATTCTGTGAACTGATGTCTGAACAGTTGTTAAGATAACCGTTCGAGGTATCAGCTGTCTGCCGTACCGCAGCCCTGACGGAAACTTCATGTGAGCCATCCAGCAAGGCCTTGACCGATGCACTGCCATCATTGCCGCAAAGAGCATTGATGACCAGCAATCCTGCCTTAACGGATCCGAAATCAACATCGTCCTTCCATCTGATCTCAACCTTTTCTATCTCTGAAGGCGTACCGCTGAAAAGAAGACCG
>ONPK01000010.1 GCA_900319675.1 uncultured Bacillota bacterium | reverse complement strand
CCGTTGGCGTATTCATTGTTGGTAAAGAACTGGGAGTAATGACATTTCGGGCACAGATAGTGCGGTACCAGCGGGTTTACTTCCGTAATATTGGCCATGGTTGCGATGAAGCTCGAGCCAACTGAACCACGGGAACCGACGATGTAGCCGTCCTCATTGCTCTTCTTTACCAGCAGATAGGCTATGTAATACTGAACTGAGAAGCCGTTGGTAATGACGGAATTCAGTTCCTTTTCAATTCTATCCCTGACGATGTCCGGTAAAGGATCACCATACAGTGCATAGGCATTCTTATAGATCTCATCCGTAAGCAGCTGTTCACAGCCGTCAATTGACGGGGTATGCAGCTCCTGCGGGATAGGATAAAGCTTCTCGATCTGAGAAGCGATCTTTAACGGATTATCTATTACGATCTCCCTGATCCTGTCTTCATCCAGATAACTGAAGGCATCCAGGATCTCCTGAGTGGTCATCAGATGCTGATCAGGAGCCACGAATCTTAATCTTCTTTCCCTGTTCATTGGGTAGAGAGGATGTCTGGCCCCGCCTATCCTCTTGCTCATTATATAGATGTCACGGGCGATCTTCTGATGCGGGTGAGTGTAGTAAACGTCGTTATTGCCAATCACCGGTTTGCCGAGCTTATCGGCTATTCTGATGATGTTTCTGACAATGTCAGCCATTCTGGCTTCCGTAAGCGAACTTCCCGGTTCGATCAGCGGGCTGTAGCAGTCCAGAGGCTGGATCTCGATGTAGTCATAGAACTTCATGCACTCTTCCAGAGCCTCATCGGAACGGTTAAGAGCCATTTCAAACAGCTCACTGTACATGTTGGCGGAACCAACCAGAATGTTTTCCCTTCTCTTCTCGATCTCCTTGCGGATGATGCGCGGTTCGGCTACGACGTCGCTGTCGGCCTTTTTGGCATTCTCCTTGGCAAAGTAGGTCAGATAGTCGGTATGAGAAAGTGATACCAGCTCATAGATGGCCTTGATGCCGGCCATGTTCTTTGCCAGCAGGGTCACGTTATAGGTATGAGCCTTCTTGTATATGTCTGCGTCCTGCTTGTACTGCAGGTCATTGAACGTAATGTCAGGATAGCCCTTTATCGTCGGTAACATCCTTACCAGAATCTGAGCCAGTACCTCGGCATCGTAGTCACCGCGGTGAGCTTCTTCGTCATCGTATGAAACGCCATAGTTACGGGCAATCAGCCCCAGACGGTAGTACTTGCGGTTGGTTACGATCTCCTTGGCCAGATTCAGTGTATCAAGACAGGTGTTCTTCAGCGGTTCCCTGCCCATTTCAATCAGTTTTTCGTTGATGAAGTTGAAGTCAAAGTCCGCATTATGAGCAACGATGACTCTGTCCCCGATAAAATTCAGAATGTCATCAATGACTTCTTCCAGCTTCGGTGCATTCTCCAGCATCTCATTGGTAATGTTGGTCTTCTGTTCAATGAACGGAGGGATCCTTACCGGAGGTTTGACAAAGGTCTGATAATGCTGACCGATCTCGTTGCCCTTGACGATGACGCCGCCGAATTCAATGATGTGGTCATACTTGGTGGAAAGACCGGTGGTCTCCAGGTCAAATACCATGTATTCGACCTCATTGAGCTTTTTGTCACAAGGATTATGAACGATGTTGAGTTGATCGTCAGCCACCTTCATTTCAATGCCGTAGATGACTTTGAAATCCTTGCCGCCTTCCATCTTGTCGATCTTCAGCTGGGCCTGCTGGGCATCCGGATAGGCCTGTACGACACTTATGTCGGTAATGGCTATTGCCTTCTGACCGAACTTAAAAGCCTGCGTGATCAGTTCTGAACACTCAGATACGCCATCCATTTCAGTCTTGTTGGTATGCACGTGCAGATCACAGTGCCTGTCTCCCTCGTAGTCATCCTTACGGGTGAACGGATTGTTTTCCATTCTCTCCATCAATACCGGATCGACCTCGTTGAAGCGGTCATATGTATCGTATTTTACTGCGCCGTAAACGGTATAGAACTGCCCTTCCTCAACCTCGTGAAGTTCGCTGGCATCCATGTTACGGCCCTGGAATCTCTTAACGACGATTGCGTCTTCCAGGTCAGTTATGTATATCTTCTGCAGTTCGCTCTTGTTTCTCAGGGTCTGATATTCCACCTTGAAGACCTGCCCGGCGAAACTGATCTTATCCATTCCTTCTTTTAACTTACTGATGGGCAGTAAAGGATACTTTGACTTGTCTATTTCATACTGCTGACGGCTGGCACGGCGCCTCGGGAAAGGACTTTCCGGTGCGTTAGAGTAACTGCCAGCACTTACTACCGGCTTTACTTCCTTGATAACCGCCTTTTCCTGCTGCTCGCAGACCTCAAAAGAGGTGCCGATCCTCTCAGCCAGGGCTCTTATCTTCTGAATGCAGCCCTTGTATTCCTGCGGGATGTAGATCTTGTTATCAGCGACATAAGGGATCATGTTACGGCATTCTTCCTTGCCTGAATCATCGGAAAGAAGGCTCAGGTACTGAATGAGGTTACTGGCTTCAATGTCGCCTTTACGAGCCTGGACATGAAGTTCCACTTTGCAGTCAAGTACTTCAGCCATTACCCTGCTTACTTCCCGGTAAACGTCAAATGGCAGCACGGCATTACAGCTGATGGTCACGATGGCCACATTGTCTTTTTCAATGTACTTCGGTCTCATTATAAAAGCCCCAGTAAAATAACTGAGGTATTCTTCACTTAAACCGAACTTTTTCAGAATGTCATGCAGGTTCATATCATTTCACCAGTATTTTAAGTGCTTCCATGGCAGCCTTCTGTTCTGCCTGTTTCTTACTGTTGGCAACGCCCTTGCCTAACAGAATGTCATCAAGATAGACGCCCATTTCAAATTCAGGATTGTTTGAAGGCCCCTTTTCAGACAGCAGCACATATCTTACGGACTTGCGGATGTCTGACTGGGCATATTCCTGTAACCGGGTCTTGTAATCAACGATTCCGGTAAGTTCCGGATTGTGCAGCAGTGGTTCAAAAACCGGATCAAGGACCTGGTTTACGGCTTTCATGCCGCAGACCAGATACAGTGCCCCGACAAAGGCCTCAAAGGCATCTGCCAGAATGGAATCACGGTTTCTGCCGCCGTTTTTCTCTTCGCCGACGCCTAATTTCAGGTAAGGTGTCAGTTCCAGTTCTCTCATTATCATCGCAAAGCTCTTCTCACAGACCATCTGGGCTCTGGTAGTCGTCATTCTGCCTTCAGATAATGGCGGTTCAGTGTTGAACAGCCTTTCGGAAACCCATATCTGCATTACGGCATCGCCCATGAATTCCAGTCTTTCATTGTCATGCAGAGCCTGCTTGTGCTCATTTGTATATGAAGAATGAGTAAAGGCATCATCTATCAGCTGATGATGAGGTGCCTCTACGCCATGCTCTCTTAACCAATCATAAATCGTCATAAAAACCTCTGTGTTTATTCTATCATACTTTAGTCCAGATAGTACGCATCTTCCGCGCTGACTCTCTCAAGATATTCCCTGATGTTCTCATTTTCTGGAGCATCGAGATGCTCGATGACCATCTTCCCGTCCTCTCTGGATTTCTGTAAAAGTTCATTGTCCTCAACGACGTTTCCAAGGATGAAGGTCGGCAGTCCTGACTGTCTGTAGCCCAGGATGTCACCAGGTCCTCTTAACAGGAGATCATAATAGGAGATCTTGAATCCGTCCGTGTTGTCAACGATGACCTGCAGCCTCTTGAGGGCTTCCTCGTCTGTTGAAGAAGTCAGAAGATAACAGTGTCCTTCATTTTCTCCCCTGCCGATCCTGCCGCGCAGCTGATGCAGCTGCGACAGACCGAAGCGATTGGCGTCATAGATGATCATGATGTTGGCTTTCTTAACGTCAACGCCTACTTCGATTACGGTAGTTGATACCAGAATGTCTATCTCGCCATTGGCAAAACGCATCTGAACGTCATCCTTGTCCTCTTCCGCCATCTGCCCGTGCAGTAAGCCCAGAGTATATCTGCCCCTGAAGTAGTCATTGAGATTGTTATAGACGTCATTGACGTTTCTGGCCGGTATTTCCGTGCTCTTGTCGATGGCTGCGCATACCACATACATCTGATTGCCCTGATCAAGCAGCTTTTCTATGTCCTTTACGATGGCCATGAAGCTGTTTTTCTTTATCAGGGTCGTATGAATGATCTTGCCCTTGTTCGGTGTTTCAACGATGGTACTGACATCCATGTCACCATACAGCGAAGTAGCCAGGGTACGCGGGATCGGCGTGGCTGACATTAACAGCAGGTCAGCATCAGAACCCTTGTCCTGTAACATCTGACGCTGTCTGACGCCGAAACGATGCTGCTCATCAGTGATGATCAATCCAAGATCCTTGAATTCCACGGCCTGCTGGAATACGGCATGGGTACCGACGACGAAATCTGTTTCCCCGCTGCTGATCCTTTCCAGAACAGCCCTCTTCTGCTGAGGTGTAATGCTTGAGTACAGCAGTTCAATGTTAATATCGTAATCTCTGAATATTTTCTGGATGTTATTGAAGTGCTGCTTGGCGAGTATTTCCGTCGGAGCCATCAGCACGGCCTGCTTGCCGCTTAAATATGCAGCGTACATGGCGATGAAGGAAACGATGGTCTTGCCGCTGCCTACATCTCCCTGCAACAGTCTGCACATCTGAAAGTCGCTCTGCATGTCAGTGAGGATCTCATTAACGGCCTTCTTCTGATCTCCGGTCAGTTCAAACGGCAGAGATGAGATGAATCTTCTGACATCCTCCAATTCAAAGTGTTTGATAAAACGCTGATCAGTTCCATGGGTCTGATTCTTTCTGTACAGCATGTATGTCTGAAACTTGAAGAATTCCTCGTATTTCAGGTATTCAATGGCCTTGTTCAGCTTGAAGGAGGAAGTCGGGAAATGAACTTCCTTCAGAGCTTCGTACTTGTTCATGAAGCCGTATCTGGCCTTGAGATCATCATTGACATAATCGATGATCTCATCCTTATTGGCTTCCAATACCCTGCCTACAAGCTCACTGAAGTACTTTGGCTTCAGCTTGTCCTTCAGCGAATATACCGGCTTTATGCCTAATATCGTGCTCATTGGCTGGTTTACGGCCTGAATGGCCAGTATCTTGCGATTACCCTCATAGCGTCCGACGACCGTCATTAAAGACCCCGGCTGCTGTTTCAGGTACCAGGGCTGATTGAAGACGGATATCCTGTATGTGTCGTGATCGTTGCCAAGTTCAAAGCTGATCACGCTTCTGTTCTTGCCGAAGCGGTAGATCTTTGGCTTGGTCAGTACCGTCCCCTCCACGATGACGCGGCAGTTTACTTCCCACTTGTCATAGTCAAGAAACTCCATCGTATCGTAGCGGTACGGGTAGTAGTTCAGGATGTCCTCGCTGGTGAGAAGGCCCATTTCCTCAAGGGCTTCTCTCTTCTTGGGGGTAATTCTTACTTCTTTCATTTCCATCTAAAGAAAACTACTTGAGAAATCTCAAATAGTTATTCAACACCTACAATGAACGGATATAGATCCTGTTTGCCGTCGGTAATGTCGCAGTCAACATCATATTCGCTTACGATGTATTTCTGCAGCTCCTCGGCCTGTTTCTGCGTTGCCTCGCTGCCGTAGATGATCGTTACCACGGAGGTATCGTCATTTACCAGTGCATCGAGCAATGCCCGGCTGGTTTCCATCATGTCCGGTAAGGAAGCCACGATGTCCTTTCCTCTTATGGCCATGAAGTCGCCTTCCTTTATCTGGATGCCGTTGAAGCTGGTATCCTTGATGGCATGAGTTACCGATCCGGTCGTGACGTTGGCTACGGCTGACTTCATCTCCTCAATGTTATCGGCAAGTTCGCCCTCAGGATTGAAGACGACACAGGCGGCGATGCCCTCAGGAATGGTCTTTGTCGGCAGAACGGTGATGTTTCTGTCTGACAGCACTTCCCTGGACTGTTCGGCAGCCAGAATGATGTTGCCGTTATTTGGCAGTATGATGATGTTATCCGCATTTATCTTTTCGATCAGAGAAACGAATGATTCCGTTGAAGGATTCATGGTCTGACCGCCGTTGATGAAATATGTTACACCGAGTTCATGGAACATGTCCTGAATGCCGTCACCGTTGCAGACGGTAATGATGGCATATTTTTCCTTCGGCTGATTGTCTTCGTACTCAAGGGTAACGTTATGGCCTACGGCCAGGTTTTCGATCTTTACGCTCATCAGTTCACCGAATGTCTGCAAGGCGCTGATGATGTCGCCAGGCTTCAGAGAATGAACGTGAACCTTGGCCTCATTGCCTGCACCGCAGAGATTGACGATGTTGCCGGCCTTGCTGACGGCCTTGCTGATGCGTTCCTCGTCATAGCCCTTGTTCAGCTTGACAACGGTCTCAACGCAATAGCCTAATTCCTTTTCCTCGGCTGGGGCAGTCTCTGACTTGACGCCGATCGGTCTGCCCTTCAGATAGGCAACAAAGCCTTCCAGCACGGCTACAAGTCCTGCACCACCGGAGTCGACAACACCGACTTCCTTTAATACCGGCAACAGGTCAGGAGTTCTGCTTAAGGACTCTCTGGCTTCCTGTAACAGCTTGTCAAAGTACTGCTCAATGGTCGTGTCAGGATTTTCCTCAACCATGTGCTGGCCATATTCGCTGGCTTCACGGCATACGGTAAGAATGGTGCCTTCAACAGGTCTCATTACGGCTCTGTAGGCAATTCTTGAACCGTTGACAAAGGCCTCAGCCAGATCGGCAGCGGTAACGCTCTGCTTGTCGGCTACGCTCTTGTATACTCCCTTGAAGATCTGGGAAAGGATGACGCCTGAGTTTCCCCTGGCGCTCATCAGCATGCTCTTGCTCAAGAGCTTGCAGGTATCGCCGACATGATCGCTCATGACCTTGCTGACCTCAGCAACGCCTGAGCCGAATGTCATGTTCATGTTTGTTCCGGTATCGCCATCCGGTACCGGGAATACGTTCAGTGTATTGATCTCTTCATGCTTGTTGGCGAGGTTGTTGGCGCCGCTGACAAGCATCTCCTTAAAACGCGTACAATTCAAAGCCTTCATTTCAGCCACCCTAATTAATTACCTTAATTCCCTGTACGAATACGTTAATGGCTGTAAACTCTATGTCCAAAGCCTTGCCAAGTTCATACTTGACCTTCTTCTGTACTTCATTGACGATCTCATTCAGCTTGAAGCCGTAACATAAGATCACATAGATGTCCAGTTCAAAGCCTTCCTTGGTCTCTCTTACCACTACGCCCTTTGAATAGTTTTCCTGTTTCAGCAATACGGCAATGCCGTCCTTAATGAACTTGCGGCTGGCCATGCCGACAACGCCATAGCATTCCGTAACGATTGCGCCGGTAAGTGACGCAATGGCACTTGTTGTAATGTTAACTCCACCGTATTCAGTTGTAGACTTCATAGTTCTGCCTCCCGTTTTCCTATTCTCCGGTTCCCTGACCTTCGGTTTCGGTGTTCTCCTCCCCTTCGGTCTTTTCCGGTTCGTCACCGTTGAGATGACGTCTGTATAACTCTTCAAGTTCGCTGCAGCTGCGCATGACGGCGACCTTGTTTTCCGTGTCGAAGTATATGCACTTGTTGGAACTGCCTGTGTTCTTGATGATTGACAGGTAGTCCTTCAGATAGCTTATTCCATCCATGGAAGAATAGACTGCATAGCCGTCTTCCATGACAAATTTTATCATATTCTCATCGTAACTCAAAGCGTAATCCCTGACCTCTGATATGCGCATGACTACCTCAGGATCAAGCTCTGCGAGTCTTTCAGCGACCATCTTTATCTTCTCTTCCGGTACCGACATGAACATCGGCAGTAATGAGAGATTCGAGATGTACTTGCTCTTGAAGTCAACAAAGCTGCCGTCTCCCAGTATCAGCTGCATCTTCTCCTCATATCTGTAGCCAACGATGCCGTTTTCCGTCACGTCGATTACCACGCTGTGATTAGGTCCCCTGGTAATCTTAACGTCCTTTATCAGCGGATCGGATTTAAGACTCAGTTCCTTGATCTTCGGAAAGATGAAGATGAAGTCACTCTCCGTGGATATTCCCACCTCATCCATGATGTATTCGGCAGAAAGGAAACTGTTGTTTATGACCTTCACGCTCCTGACGTTGCTGAGATCGGAAATGAGATAGCCGATGATGCATCCGACAACGGCAACGATGATGCCGACGACCAAAAGCCTGGAATGCCATATCTTCTTCCGGGTCAGTCTCTTAGCGGCTTCCTCCAGGGTCAGGGTCTCCTTGATGAACTCCTTGCCGGCTTCCACCTCGGTCTCTGATTCCTGAATGTTCTTCAGATTCTCATCTATTTCCAATTGAATTTCTCCACTTCCAATATCAGTTCAACTTCGTATTCCTCTCTTACCAGCTGCTGAATGTCCTCTATGAGCTGATTGATCTCACTGGCCTTGGCCTTGCCGGTATTGACGATGAAGTTTGAATGCTTTTCACTGACGGCTGCGTCGCCATAGTGCTTTCCCCTGTAGCCGATCTTATCTATGTACTGCCAGGAGAAGCCGTTTTCCGGATTGCGGAACACGCTTCCCGCTGAAGGATAGTCAAGAGGCTGAGTCGCAAAGCGCCTCTTCTGCCTGTCCTGCATCAGCTCGTTTATCTCTTCCCTGACGCCTTCCTTAAGCTGCATCTTTACGGCAAGTACGATCCAGTCTTCATTCTTCTGGAAGACTGACGTACGGTAGCCGAATTCACATCTGGCATTGTCCAGCCATTCTATGATGCCGTCATGAAGTACCTGGACTTCAGTGACGATGTCGCTCATGTTTGACTTGTAGGCGCCGGCATTCATGAATACGCAGCCGCCTACCGTTCCCGGTATGCCGCTGGCAAATTCCAGTCCGGAAAGACCCTTCTTCATGGCATCGTATGCCAGGGATATGATTGAATACCCGGCCTGAACGGTAACTTCGGTACCGTTGAAGAATACTTTGTTGAAGTAACGGCCCAGCTTTATTACCACGCCGTCAAAATAGTCGTCAGAACAAAGAATGTTTGATCCGTTGCCAAACATCTTGTATTCAACGTTATTCTCCCTGCAGACCTCTATGATGCCTTCAAGGGCAAATTCGTCATACGGGTAAACGACGTATCTGGCCTTGCCGCCGACCTTCATCGTGGTCAGTCTGGCAAAGGATACGTTCTCATCTATGTCTGCGAACTGAGCAATTTTGTTTCTGAATTCGCTCATGTTACTTACCTGCCATTTCGTAAATCAGCTTTGAGATGTCGGCTGCGGCATTGACGTGTGACATTGCCCTGGCAGCGGCGGACATCTGACGAAGCTTGATGTCGTCATTTATCAGATCTTCGATCTCAGCGATGAGGTTGAGAGAATTGAGATCCTTTTCTTCCAGTATCCTGCAGGCACCGTTATCAAGCATGCTCTTGGCGTTGAGGAACTGGTGATTGTTCGGTACATATGGTGAAGGCACGATGATGCTTGGCACTCCCAGAGCCATGTACTCGCAGGCGCTGGTTGCCCCGCCTCTGGATACTACCAGGTCGCAGTTACCTGCAACGTTGAACTGATCAATGTAAGGCAGTATCTTCAGGGTATCGGTATCTTCGATCTTGCTGGCAAACTCACTGTAGTTGTTTCTGCCGGTGACGTAGATGATGTTGTATGGCTTTCTGCGCATGTCACTAAGGATCTTCAGCATTCTGTCATTGACGCTCTGAGAGCCCAGTGATCCCATTACGATGAGAATCGTCTTTCTGGCCGGATCAAGACCGTAGTCCCTGAGGATCTCCCTGTCCTTGTTGAAGTCCAGTGCAGCGCTTTCACGCGGGTTGCCCAGGTTTACTACCTTTCTGGCCGGGAAAGCCTGTCCGGCTTCCGGATAAACGGTGATGACCTTATTCACGAAATGACCCAAGGCTCTGTTGGCCATGCCGGCAATGGAATTCTGTTCATGGATGACCGTCTTGATGCCGAGTTTCTTGGCCGCCATCAAAACAGGTACGGTCACGTACCCGCCAAAGCCTATTACGACGTCGGGGGCAAAGTTCTTCACGATGGTAAGGCACTTCTGATATGAACTGTAGAGCAGTTTCAGGGCCTTGAGCTTGTTTCCGTTATCATTAAAACGGGCAGCTTCAATTCCTATGAAGTTGTACCCCATCTTCGGTATTATCGTATTTTCCATTCTGTCGCTGTTGCCGATGAAAGCCACCTCAAGATCCTTATCGTTCTTGAGCATGTAGTTTACCAGCGCGACAGCCGGATATATGTGTCCACCCGTTCCCCCGGTGGTTACCAGCATTTTCATCAAATCACCCAACAATCATTATAAAATATCTGCGGTCAAAAGAAAACTCCCCTGGTGGAGAGTTACTCACCAAATATCCTTTCGCACAGCGCAGGAAGCTCATCGTAACTGGAGATGGAATACTGCGGGTCAATGGCCTTACCATGGCCGAATTCAACGAATACGAACGGAATCCCGGCCTTCTTTGAGTACTGATTATCTCCTTCCGTATCGCCGATGTAAAAGGCCTTGTCCAGGTGGTGTCTTTCAATCAGGACCTTCATGTTTCCGGTTTTGTCCAGACCGGTCTCACCATGGCTGATCTGATCCTTGAACAGATACTTGAATCCCGTCATGTCATAGAGCATGTCGACATACTGCATGCCGGCATTGGTCAGAATGAACAGGTCATACTTATCCTTCAGAACGTTCAGGATCGCTTCTTCATTTTCAAACAGTTCAAAGTACCCTTTCCCAATGAACTTGCGGGCATTGGCACTGGCTTCACTCATGATCTTCAGCCCCTCTTCCAAAGGCAGCTGCGGTAAGATGCTGGCAGTGATCTGCACTCTGGTCAGGCCCATCAGAGAAGTGACGAACTCTCTAGAAACACTGTCAAAGCCATGGTCATTCAATACCATGTTCCAGGCTCTTGTAACGCCATCGGTTGCGTCCCATAGTGTACCGTCAATGTCGAAAATGATTCCGTTTTTCATAAGTCAAGCTCCCCCTTGCCGTGCTTATCCTAGCACATTTGTTCAGGCAAAGGAAGTTCAATGATTGCACATAAACTTACTTCAAGGTAAAATAAGAGACAAATTGAAGGTGATATACATGAACAAGGAACTACTGCTCTTACTTGAAAACAATGCCCGCTATGAAGTCAGAAATCTGGCCAGTCTGCTCAATGAAGATGAGACACTCGTTGAAAAGGCAATCGAGGATCTGGAAGCCCGCAATGTCATTGCCGGTTATCATACGATCATAAACTGGGACAAGGCTGATACCGAGATCTCAAAGGCCATCATTTTCGTCAACTGCGTACCGGAAAGAGAATCCGGCTATGACAAGGTCGCCGAAAAGATCGCCCGATATCCGGAAGTCGATTCCCTGTATCTGATAAGCGGCAAGGCTGAATTCATGCTGCAGGTAAATGGCAGAAACATGAGAGAAGTCAGTAACTTCGTTGCCCACAAGCTGGCTCCTACCGAAGGAGTAAGCGGTACGGAAACGATGTTCATACTGAAGGAATACAAGGTTAGCGGCAAGGAACTCCTCGATGAGAGAGAAGACGGTGAAAGGCTGTTGGTTACGCCATGATGTTCGAAGAGGAAATCAATCAGATCGTCAGAAACCTGAAGCCAAGCGGCATAAGGAAGTTCTTTGACATCGCCGCCACCCGCAAGGGAGTAGTATCCCTGGGTGTTGGTGAGCCGGACTTCATTACCCCATGGCACATCAGGGAAGCAGCCATCTACGCCATTGAAAAAGGCCGTACCTTCTACACCGGAAACAAGGGTCTTCCTGCCTTAAGAAAAGGCATCTGCGATTACTACAGACGCCGTTTCAGCATTTCATACGATCCGGAGGAAAACGCCATCGTTACCGTTGGCGGTTCCGAAGCCATAGACATCGTTTTAAGAACACTTCTCAAGCCAGGTGATGAGGTAATACTCCCTACCCCGGCTTACGTAGCCTACGCAGCCATCATTGAAATGGCTGAGGGTAGGGTCGTAGAAGTGGAACTGAAGGAAGAAGACAGATTCAAACTGACCCCTGAAGCCCTGGAAAAGGTCATAACAGACAGGACAAAGGCCATCATCCTCAACTTCCCCGGCAATCCTACCGGCGGAATCATGACTCATGATGACTATGCAAAGATCGTTCCGATCCTGAAGAAGTACCACATTTTCGCCGTCACCGACGAGATCTATGCCGAACTCACCTATGAAGGCAAGCATTCCAGCATTGCTGAGTTTGATGAGATAAAGGATCAGACCATCGTGATCAACGGTTTCTCAAAGGCCTATTCAATGACAGGCTACCGCGTCGGATACATCCTGGCTCATAAGGATCTGATCAGCATGATACTGAAGATCCACCAGTACACCATCATGTGTGCGACCACCCCAAGCCAGTACGCTGCCATTGAAGCCGTAAACAACGGTGATAATGACATCGCTGAAATGGCCTTGAGTTTCAAGCAGAGAAGAAACTACATCGTTAGAGAGCTCAACAGGATAGGTCTTAAGACCCACATGCCTGAAGGCGCCTTCTACGTATTCCCTTCCATAAAGGTAACGGGACTAAGTTCAGAGGAATTCTGCGAGAAGCTGCTGGATGAGGAAAACCTGGCACTGGTACCGGGCAATGCCTTCGGTCAGGCTGGCGAGGGATATGTCAGAATATCCTATGCCTATTCTCTTGATGAGATAAAGACGGCCATATCAAGGCTGGAAAGTTTCCTGAATAATCACAGATAAACAAAAAAAGGAGTTCAAAACTCCTTTTTTTCATAAATTGAATAAGCCTTCCTGTAACGGTATGCCTAAGTGCTGGTAGGCCTTATCGGTAGCCACACGGCCTCTCGGCGTCCTCTGGATGAAACCTATCTGCAAGAGATACGGTTCATATACGTCTTCCAGAGTGGTCGTTTCCTCGGCGATGCTGTTGGCTAAGGCTTCAACTCCTACCGGACCGCCCTTGAATCTCTCAATGATGCCTCTGAGATATCTCTGGTCGACGTCATCAAGGCCTAACTTGTCGACTTTGAGTTGGTCTAAGGCATGATTTGCGATGTCCAGATCGATGATCTTGTCATCCTTCATGATCTGGGCAAAGTCCCTTACCCTTCTGAACAGACGGTTGGCGATACGCGGCGTACCTCTTGAACGGGTAGCCAGCTCAACAACAGCCTCATCAGTTATCTTAGAATCAAGCACCTTTGCGGTTCTCTTGATGATCCTTGAGAGTTCTTCGGTGTTGTAATACTCCAGTTTGGAGACGATTCCGAATCTGTCACGCAGCGGAGCACTTATGTCACCTGCCCTGGTAGTTGCTCCAACCAGGGTAAACGGCGGCAGATCAAGTCTGATTGATCTTACGGCACTGTCCTTGCCGACCACTACGTCAATGGCATAATCCTCCATTGCCGGATAGAGAACTTCCTCAACCTGCTTTGGCAGTCTGTGGATCTCATCGATGAACAGAACGTCGCCCGGGTTGATGGTAGAAAGTATGGCAGCGAGGTCGCCGCTTCTTTCGATTGAAGGACCTGAGGTGATGCGGATGTTGCATCCCATCTCATTGGCAATGATGTATGCCAGAGTGGTCTTGCCAAGTCCCGGCGGACCGTATAACAGCACATGGTCCAGGGCTTCATTACGCTGCTTGGCAGCCTCAATGAAGATCCTTAAGTTGCTCTTGAGGCCTTCCTGGCCTACGTATTCAGTTAATGACGAAGGACGTAAGCTTGACTCTTCATCACTTAATGATCTTGTTGCATCCATTAATCTGTCCATCATTAACCTCCCTTACGCTGTAACAGCAGCTTCAGACCCATCTTCAGATATTCATCAGTTGACAGATCCTTTTCCTTTCTGAGTTCAGGCAAAACCCCGTTGATCTCATAGGTCTTGTAGCCCAGAGCCTTCAAGGCCAGTACTGCCTCATCAAGCTTTTCGTTGTTCTTTCCACTGCTACTATTGTCTTCCTCAACAAGCTTTCCCTTAAGATCGAGAATGATCTGCTTGCTTGTCTTGGCGCCGAGAGATGGAATCTTGGTCAGATAATCTATTTCACCGTTCTCAATGGCTCTGATGAGGTCATTGTAATTGCGGTGGCCCAGCATGGTCATGGCTGTCTTGGGACCCAGACCCTTGACTGAGATCAGCTTTTCAAACAGATCCAGTTCCTTCTGGTCCAGAAAGCCGTATAACACCTGAGCATCTTCCCTGAACTGCTGGTAAGTAAATATGGTTACGTTCTGTCCGAGGGTAATGAGATCCTGGTGCATGAAACTGACGTAATAGCCGATGCCATTACAGTCAATGATCACATAGTCTATGCCATAGGAATATACCGTACCGCGGATGAATCGTATCATATCTCTTACCTGCCTTTCCTTTATTATAGCTTCTTAAGGCTCATCAGTCACTTAATTCCGTAAACTCGAAGACGTAATCTCCGATGTATACGGTGTCGTTTGGCTGTACGCCCTTTTCTCTCATGGCGTCATCAACGCCCATGCGCTTCAGTGCCATGGCAAAGGCCATTGCCTGCTGCTCATCTTCAAAGTCCGTACGCTTGAACAGCTTGTTGATCTCGTCACCTTCCAGAGACCACTTGCCATTGCCCAGATTCCTGATTGTAAATGGATCCGGTTCCGGAATGTACTTGTAGACAACACCGACGTTGTCCTCTTCGGTCATCGGGAATTCTGCCGTTACGTCCAAGAGATCAGCCACCTTGTAGATGACTTCCCTTAATCCCTCAGCTATCAGAGCCGTACAAGGATATACGGTCAGCTGCGGATACTTTTCCCTGAATCTCTGCAGATTGGCTTCGGCTTCATCGCCATCCATCTTGTTGGCAACGATGACCTGAGGTCTCTGCATCAGACCCAGTCTGTATGATGCCAGTTCCTGGTTGATGATCTCATAGTCTTCAACCGGATCTCTTCCGGTTTCACCTGACATGTCAATGACGTGAATGAGAACTCTGGTTCTCTCAATGTGCTTGAGGAACTCATGTCCCAGTCCCTTGCCCAGGCTTGCTCCTTCGATCAGGCCTGGCATGTCTGCCAGAACGAAGCTGCGTCCGTCTCCGACATTAACAACGCCCAGATTAGGTACCAGTGTCGTAAATGGATAGTCGGCTATCTGCGGCTTGGCTGCTGAAACAACGGAAAGGATCGTGCTCTTTCCAACTGACGGAAAACCTACCAGTCCTACGTCTGCCAGTAACTTGAGTTCTACTTCAACCTCAAGAGTCTGACCTTCCTCGCCCGGTTCGCAGAAGTCCGGAGCCGGATTGCGCGGCGTCTTGAAGCGGAAATTGCCTCTGCCGCCGTTACCGCCTCTGGCTATTACGGCCTGCTGATGCGGATGGGTCAGGTCAGCGATGATCCTGCGGTCGGAAAGGTCTCTGACGATCGTTCCCAGAGGAACCTTGACGATCTTGTCTTCACCGTCTGCTCCATGCATCTTCTTGGTCTTGCCGTTTTCACCGTTTTCGGCTGCGATCATTCTCTGATACCTCAGGTCGAGCAGTGTTGACTTGTGGGTATCCACTTCAAAGATGATGCTGCCACCCTTGCCGCCGTCACCGCCAAAAGGCCCGCCTAATGGTACGTGAGCCTCTCTGCGGAAGGCAACGATGCCGTCACCGCCCTTGCCTGCCTTCAATACTAATGTTGTCTGATCTATGAATTGCATAACTTACCTCATAACACAAAAAATCCCCTTTATCAGGGGATATTATCATTAAGCTACTGGATAAACAGATACCTGTTTCTTATCTTTGCCTAATCTTTCGTATTTAACGATTCCGGCACATAAGGCGAACAGTGTATCGTCACCGCCACGGCCAACGTTTACGCCTGGATGAATCTTTGTTCCTCTCTGGCGGTAAATGATTGAACCAGCGTTTGTAAACTGTCCATCAGCAAGCTTGGCCCCTAAACGCTTGGAATGAGAGTCACGACCGTTCTTGGTTGAACCTACACCCTTCTTAGAAGCAAACATCTGGATGTCTAATTTGAATTTCATAGTTTTACCTCCGTTTTTCTGATTCTGATGTATTTTCCGAATTCTTCAGCCAGAGTTCTGTACTGAATAATTCCTGCATTCAGAATTGTCTGAAGTCTTTCATTACTTTCCTTAACTTCAATATAAATGCGATTGTCTTCCTTCAGTAATTCGCACTGTTCACTGCACATCTCATCGATGGCGTTCAGTAATCCAATGCTTACCAGACTGCACGCTGCACAGACAATGTCCTGTCCCTTTTCAGCGAATTCAGCATGTCCGGTTACTTCCAGGCTCTTAATCTCTTTCTGTTGGGTCTTTATCTTAACCCAAATCATAAACTAAGCCTCAATTGACTTGATAGTTAACTTAGTATATGGCTGACGATGACCCTGACGTCTGTGTGAAGAACCGTTTTTCGGCTTGTACTTGAAAATCATGATTTTCTTTCCCTTGCCCTGCTTTTCAACAACAGCGGTAACCTTGGCACCCTTAACGTATGGAGCGCCGACCTTACAGGTCTTGTCAGAAACTAAGACAACCTTGTCAAAGACAACTTCATCTTCTGGTTCAACATCCAGTTTTTCAACGAAGATCTGCTGACCTTCTTCTACTCTCAACTGTTTTCCACCAGTTTCGATTACTGCGTACATGCATTACACCTCCTGATCTTTCTACTTAGACTCGCCTAATAAGGTATCCTTGCGGCATTTTTGACCTTATGAAGTGCGGTTGAAGCTCCTAAGAGCTGCAACGTAACATATTTTAGCATAACGAACATATGCTTTTCAATCTTTATTTTAACTATTTAAGGCCTTTTTTACGCGGTTTTTCGCATGTCGGCCCTGTGGTATCAGATAATCTCAAAATGCTTCAGCGCATCGTAGATTCCATCCTCACTGCATTTGCCGGTAACATAGTCGGAAATGGCCTTGATGTCATCAGTTCCATTCCCCATGCAGACGGATAATCCGGCAAAATTCATCATCTCTGTATCGTTCTGGGAATCGCCGAATGCCATGATCTCATCCCGGCTGAAGCCATAGTGTTCCATCATGACCTTCATGCCGGCAGCCTTGCCTTCTCCATCTACGGTGATGTCCGTGCATTCCTTATGCCACCACAGGCACTTGATGTTTCTGAAGTCTCCGAAGTACTTATCCAGCTTGGCCTGGGCATTGCCGAACAGCGTTGCCTGGTAAACGTCACCCTCAATGTGCTCACGGATGGGATGCGGTGATGAACCCACCATGCTCTTTATGCGGACAAAATCATCATCGATCATGTTTACGAAGTTGCCGTCCTCCTGAACTATGGCGATCGTAAACTCCTTACTATCATAAAGTTTCTTCAGCCTTTCCAGATCATCTTCTTCGAAGGCTCTTGAGTACAGGACTTCATTATTCCTGCCCAGACACAGCTGCCCGCTTAAGACAACGTGTCCGTCAAACGGCAGTCTGGTAACGCCAAGTTCTTCCAGTTCAAAGAGACTTCTGCCGGTACAGGTGAATGTCAGTATTCCCCTTTCACGAAGCAGCTCAAAAGCCCTGAACACGCTGTCAGGAATCTTATGAGTGACGTGAGGCAGCAATGTCTCATCGATGTCGAAGAATATGGCCTTTATCATACTATGCCCTGAGCCTCCATGGCTTCCGCAACCTTTTCAAATCCGGCGATGTTGGCGCCGATGACGAAGTTCCCCTTACAGCCGTACCTTTCGGCAGCTGAAGTGACCTTGTCGTAAATGCTGTTCATGATGCCCTTCAGCCTTTCATCCACTTCCTCAAAGGTCCAGTTCAACCTCTGGGAATCCTGGGACATTTCCAGTGCGCTTACGGCTACTCCGCCCGCATTGGCTGCCTTGGCCGGCATGAACAGAATGTTGTTTTCAAGATACACATTGATGGCTTCAAGACTGCTTGGCATGTTTGCTCCCTCAGCCACGCACCAGCAACCGTTTCCGATGAGTCTTTCAGCATCTTCCTTACTGATCTCATTCTGAATGGCACATGGCAAGGCGATGTCGCATCTTACGCCCCATGGCTTTTCGCCCTCATGATATTCAGCTGATGGAACCAG
>ONPK01000150.1 GCA_900319675.1 uncultured Bacillota bacterium | reverse complement strand
AACACAGGCTGGAACGGCACAGGCAAGCGTATCTCCATCAAGGATACCAGAGGAATCATTGATGCCATCCTGAACGGTGCCATCAACAAGTCAGAAACCAAGAAGATCCCATACTTCGATTTCGAAGTACCAACTGAACTGGAAGGCGTAGATACAGGCATTCTCGATCCAAGAGATACCTATGCTGATCCAAGTGAATGGGACAGAAAGGCTCAGGATCTGGCTGGAAGATTCATCAAGAACTTCCATAAGTACACAACAAACGCAAGCGGCAAGGCACTGGTTAAGGCCGGCCCGCATCTGGACTAATCAATAAACTAATTAAACATAAGGAGAATTTATGGTAAAGATAGTGGAAACATCAGTACGTGATGGCCACCAGTCACTGTTCGCAACCAGAATGACGACTGAAGAAGTCGTCAAGCTGTGCAAGATCTATGACGATGCCGGCTTTCACGCAATTGAAGTATGGGGTGGTGCCACTTTTGATGCCTGCATGCGTTTCCTGAATGAAGATCCATGGGAACGCCTAAGGGCAGTAAGAGCTGTCTGTAAGAAAACGAAACTGCAGATGCTGTTCAGAGGACAGAACATTCTGGGCTACCGTCACTATTCAGATGACGTCGTAGACATGTTCTGCAAGAAATCAATTGAAAACGGCATAGACATCATCAGAGTATTCGATGCCCTCAACGACATACGTAACCTCGAGATGGCCGTAAAGGCAACCAAGAAATACGGCGGTGAGTGTCAGATAGCATTGTCTTACACGACATCACCGGTACACACCATTGATTATTACGTATCACTGGCCAAGGAAATCGAACAGCTGGGCGCAGATTCCATCTGCATCAAGGACATGGCAGGCGTATTGACGCCTGAAGATGCCACCAAGCTGGTCAAGGCCCTCAAGAAGGAGATCAAGCTTCCGTTGGAGCTGCACTCTCATTCAACAGCCGGTGTATGTGAAATGACTTACATGGCAGCCATCAAGGCAGGCGTTGACATCGTTGACACATCGATGTCACCGTTATCAAATGGTACGGCACAGCCTTCTACTCAGGCACTCAACATTGCCTTAAAGGGTACGAAGTATGATCCGAAGCTGAATCTGGATGCCATCCATGAGGCAGAGCCGATCGTTACGGAGATCGTTGACAAGTATCTGAAGAACGGTCTGCTGAACCCGAAGTCATTTGAAGTAAATCCGAACATCCTGAAGTATCAGGTTCCTGGCGGAATGTTATCAAATCTGATCAAGCAGCTTACCGATCAGGATGCCATGGACAAGTACGAGGAAGTATTAAGAGAGATCCCGGTAGTCAGAAAGGATCTGGGCTATCCGCCGTTGGTAACACCAATGTCACAGATGGTCGGTACCCAGTCAGTTCTCAACATTCTGAACGGGGAAAGATACAAGATCGTTGCCAAGGAAGTCAAGGACTATCTGCACGGCAGATACGGCAAGTCTCCGGCACCGGTCAATGAGGCAGTCAGAAAGAAGATCATCGGTGATGATGAAGTCATTACCTGCCGTCCTGCTGATCTGCTGGAGCCGGAATTCGAGAAACTGAAGGCTCAGTACGCTGACATCGCCAGAAGCGATGAGGACGTACTGTCACTGGCTCTGTTTGAACAGGTAGCTACCAAGTTCCTTACAGAGAAGTACAATCCGAAGCCGGAAGTTGAAGTCGAAGAATTTGAAATGTTCATATAGGAGGGCACAATGTTAGAGTTAATTCATCAGTATTCAGGCATTGTTGCCATCATCGTATATTCATTCATTCTGTTCCTGATTCTCAAGTTCAGAAAGCCTGAACAGGAAGAAGAGGAAGAGACGGAAGAGGAGCCTTCATTTGAACCTGAAAGACTGTCACCGCTTGATCTTAATGATGAAGATGCCGTAGTGGCTAGCCTGATCGCTTCAATTGAATGTCACAATGAAACACACAAGGATGTAAGAGTCGTATCTGTTAGAGAGGTTGGATAAACATGAAAGTATATAAGGTAAAAGTAAACGGCAAGGTTTATGAAGTTGAGATCGAAGCCGTTGATGAAGTAAACGGCAGCATCAAAACTGAAGCTGTCGCAGCTGCTCCTGTAAGGGAAAACAAGCCGGTTTCTGAAGGCGCCAAGATCGTCGCTGCTCCAATTACCGGCAAGGTACTGGAGATCAAGGTCAAGGTTGGCGACGTTGTAAAGAAGGGCCAGACCGTGGCAGTTATTGAAGCCATGAAGCTGGAAAACGAAATTCAGTCAGCCTATGACGGAAAAGTAGTAGAGATCAGAGCAGGCAAGGGCGACGACATCAGAAACAAGGAAGCCCTCATCGTTCTGGAATAATTAATGCAGAGAATCGATTTTGATACCATAGATTCTACAAACACCTATCTCAAGAACAACTATGAGAAGCTTGAGAACATGACGTTTGTCAGTGCTCTTCTGCAGACGGAAGGCAGAGGCCGTAATAACCGCCGCTGGCTCAGTAACAGGGGAGACAGTCTGATGTTCTCACTGCTCATTAAGGATCCTGTACTGCTGGAGAACTATCGCAGTCTGTCAGTTCTGGCAGCCTACTGCATTTTAAAAGTTCTGGAAAGACAGGGAGTCAGGAAACTGGCGATCAAGTGGCCAAACGACGTTTATGCCGGTGACGAGAAGATATGCGGCATCTTACTGGAAGGAGTTTCCAGGGAAAAGCTGGAATGTCTGATCATCGGATCCGGACTGAATGTCAATCAGAAGGAGTTTGAAGGAGACTATCTCCGTCAGCCAACGTCTGTTTATCTGCAGACAGGCAGACTTACTGATCTGGAAACACTTAAGGCGGAAATCTATGAGGAGTTTGAGAAGAACCTTGAACGGCTAGAAAAGGGTCATGACTTCCATTCGAAAATAGTCAGATATGACTACCTGAAGGGCAGAACGGTCATAGCGGAAATAAGAGGCAGCCGTCAGGAAGTAACGATAATCGGTATCAATGATGATTATTCTTTAAGAGTCAGTCACAACGGTGACGAACTCAACATAGACTCAGGTGAGATCACATTTCACCTGTAAGGGAGGATATTATGAGCTTTTTATATGAAAATCTCTATCTTGCCATCAAGAAAGACATGGAACCTTCACTGTTATTGCCTATCGGCTTTGGAGCCATTCTGGTCAACCTGCCATTCTCAGGCGCAGTTAATCAGTATATCAATGGAGTATTCCAGGAAGGTCCGCTTTCAACACTGTATGAAATGGGCATTTCCAACGAACTGTTCCCATTGCTGTTATTCATCGGCATCGGAGCCATGTGTGACTTCGGTCCGTTACTGGCCAATCCCTGGCTGATGCTGTTTGGCGCAGCTGCCCAGTTCGGTATTTTCATTACCTTCTGTCTGGGTTCAATGTTCTTTGCAACAAATGACGCCGCTTCAATCGCTACCATCGGTGCCGCAGACGGCCCAACCGCAATTGTCGTTGCTCTTAAGCTGCATTCAACATACCTGAGCCCGATCATGGTCGCTGCCTATTCCTACATGGCATTGGTACCGATCATCCAGCCTCCGGTAATCAGAGCTCTGACTACCAAGAAGGAAAGACAGATCCACATGGATTACGAACCGAAGCAGGTCTCACAGCTGACCCGCATTCTGTTCCCAATCATCATCACATTAATCGCCGGTTTCGTATCACCTGGTGCCGTATCACTGGTTGGATTCCTGATGTTCGGTAACCTGTTAAAGGAATGCGGCGTACTTAAGAGCCTGTCAGACACAGCACAGGGCGCTCTGGCTAATCTGATCACCCTGATCCTGGGCATTACCATCGCATCACAGATGCAGGCTGAACAGTTCCTGCGTCTGGATACTCTGATGATTCTGGCCCTGGGCCTGTTCGCCTTCGTATTCGATACCGCAGGCGGTGTTCTGTTTGCCAAGTTCGTTAACCTGTTCTTAAAGACAAAGGTCAATCCGATGATCGGCGCAGCCGGCATCTCAGCATTCCCGATGTCCGGAAGAATTATCCACAAGATGGGACTTGAGGAAGATCCTCAGAACTTCCTGCTGATGTATTCAATGGGCGTTAACGTATCAGGACAGATCGCATCAGTAATTGCCGGTGGCATGATGCTGAGCTTCTTCATGTAGGAGGTAATAAAATGGAATTTACACCTATGAATTTCGTATATAATCTTGTCTACATTCTCAAGGGTGAGCTGGGAACATTCGTTGCCTTAGGCACGATAGCTTTGGCTACCATGTTCCTGAATAAGCTTTCAGAGAAAAAACAGAAATAACAATTGATTGAAAAACCGGGTAACCGGTTTTTTTTGTAGGAGAGCATGGGCGTTCTGACAATAGGTTATTGGAGGAAGAACCATGTTGAAAAATAAATATAAAAGAATATCGATCATTATGATGACGCTGTGCTGTCTGGTGAGCTTCATGCCGTCAGATAGTAAGGTCAGGGCTGAAACGAGTGTACCGGAAGAAGTAACAGTTACCAAGGTTGGAGGAGGAGTAGCCATTGATAACAGCGGCTGGGTGCTTTACGAGGAGGAAAGTGCCTTCGGCATGTTTGTAACTGACGGTGGAAGCAGGACATCACCTGTCTTATGTGGCGATGCTTTCATACCGGCACCTCTGCATGACTTCAATCTGGAGAGAGTATACGGGGCTTACTGCACGCTGGTCGGCAGTGATTACCAGGGAATCAGTGAGGTAACCGATAATTACATCAGAAAGCTGATGTGGTATGGCTGGCTTGGACCTGCCCAGTGGTCAGGATTCAGTAATTCTGCCTATAACTACTATATCGGTTCAAATAAGAACGTTCTGGAACTGCAGGGAAGTCCCTATGCCAACAGCACTGATGTATCGGCGGCTGCCATTACTCAGAACGCCCTGAGTCATTACCGGGACAATAAGCAGCTTCATGATCCGATCAATGCCAGAGGAGTCAGGGCGTTCATATCATTTCTTGAAACGGCAAGTGACGATGTTCCGTCCTACTTCCATGTCTACCAGCTCATAACCAGGGAAAACCGTCAGGATTTCTTCTGGTATTCCTATTACCCGTCAGGAAATCTCAGGCTGCATAAGGCCTCATCGGACAGTGATCTGATAAGCGGTTATTCAGAGTTCTTCTCTCTTGAAAATGCCGTGTATGAGGTCAGGGATTCCGAGGGCAATATGGTTGGTAATCTGACTACTGATGCCAGCGGTAACAGTAATGTGCTTGAAGAGCTGAGAGTTGGAACATATCACGTCAGGGAAGTATCCGCTCCTAAAGGATTCAAACTGGATACAGACGAATATGCCGTTGAGATAACAGACGGACAGACAGCTGTACTGGAAGTGAGCGATGATCCTGAACTGCTGGAAACTGATATCCTGCTGAAGAAGGTTTCGGATAAGGATCAGCCATTGAAGGATGTAGAATTCAGGGTGTCGCATTACCGACAGCTTGCTGATTCAGTCAGTGCGCTGAAAAGCGCAGAACCCTTAAGAACATGGGTGTTCAGAACAGATGAACAGGGATTCATCAAGCCGGATGATCAGCATAAGGTCAGCGGTGATGCTCTCTACATCAGTGGCAAGGGAAAAACGGTATTGTTGCCGGGGACCTATCTGTTTGAGGAAACTGTGACACCGGAAGGTTATCTGCCGCTGGAACCATTCGTCAGGAAGATTGATTACAGCCGTAATGAGCAGGGGCTGAGTTCCTATCAGTATCCCATCGTCAGAAATGACCATGAGGGTTATCTGAGGATCATCAAGAAAGCCGGTGCTGAAGGAATGTCTGATGAGTATCCGCTTGCAGGCAGTCAGTACACTGTTTACGATGATGCTCAATGTAAGACTGTCAGCAAGACCACTTCCGGAAGGCAAGCCGTATTTACCATCGGCAGAGATAACAGCTCAGAAGTGCTGGCATTTGTGCCGGGAACCTACTACGTTAAGGAGACCAGGGCTACCAGAGGCTGGAAACTCGATGAGGAGGTACATGAGGTAACCGTAGAAGGCTGGAAGACTCTGGAAAGGGAATATGTGAACAACCCTCAGACCATTTCCATCGAAGTTCAGAAGATTGACAGTGAAACCGGTAAGCCGGTTCCGCAGGGGCTGGGTGAATTTGCGGGTGCTGTTTATCAGGTGTATAAACAACCACAGCTAAGAGGATCATCTGATGACGGTCAGATCATTCTTGATGAAAACGGCCGAGGCAGAATTGATGGTCTATTGCCGGGTACATATGTCATAAGGGAGATCAAGACACCAAAGGGCTATAAGCTTTCTTCTGAATCAGTAACGGTAAGAGCTGATCTGACTGGAGAAAATGAAAATGTATCTTCATATGTGGTGGAATCGCCCGAGGAAGTCACCAGAGTGCTTGTCAATAAGGTGGCGGTTGATGAAAAAGGTG
>ONPK01000040.1 GCA_900319675.1 uncultured Bacillota bacterium | reverse complement strand
TGAGATCGAAGCGCCGGAAGAAACTTTTGAAGAAGTAACTGAAGCACCGGCTGAAGAGACCAGAGCCTTCGTACCGGTAATTGAGGAACCTGCTGAATCTGTCAGCGCAGAAGTTCCACCGGTAGTTATCGTATCACCTCTGGGACCAAGAAATACCAGAAAGATCGAGACCATTGAGGAACAGGTCGATGATGAGGAACTTGAAGAAGCCATCAGGGATACTGAGGAACCGACTCTGTTCGACATGATCGATGAAGCCGACGAAACAGTCGAAAGACTTGAGCAGCCTGAAGAACAGGCAGAAGAACAGCCTGAGGAAATTCAGCAGCGTGAAGTATCCGATGAGTATGAGGCGATGCCGATGCTTGAAAAGCAGGATCTCTCTGACACTCAGGAAAGCTTCATTCACGATTCACGTGTATCCTACATGAACGAGGAAGGCAAGCCGCAGTTCGTCATTACCCAGAACATCGAAAAGGTAGTTGACATACCTGAAGAAGAAAAGAAGCCGAACTTTGAAGGCTATGACGTCAGGGCAGAGAAGATGGCCAGAGTCTCAAGCTTCATCAACAAGATTCTGACGGCCATTCTGATCGCTGCACTGCTGTTTGGCATCTACTGGCTGTATACGAAGTATTTCAGTTAACCATGAGTGAAAAGCGTTGCATAGGCTGCGGAGCCGTGCTTCAGAATAAGGATCCTGAGGCAGTTGGCTATGCCGTCAGCCTGGACATGGATTACTGCCAGCGCTGCTTCCGCATGATCCATTATGACAAACATGTCTCAGCCGGTGTCGTTCCGCTGAATGACCTGGAACATCTTAAGGGTGTCAAGGGGACATTCGTGTGGATAATGGACGTAATGGACATAGAGACATCACTGGACAGTGCCTTCGTTGATTTCTTCCGTGACCACTACTGTTTCGTTGTCGTTAACAAGTGTGACCTTTTGCCGGAAACGGTAGGAGAGAACAAGATAAGAAACTTCGTATTGGACAGACTGAAGAGATGCAAAACGAGAGTCATTGACATCGTCTTAAGAGGCATGAAAAGTGATTTCAGAAGTGAATTCCGCAAGAAGATATCCGACAGGGTTAACGATGATCTGGTAATGGTCGGCGTTGCCAATGTCGGCAAGAGCACGGTCATAAATGATCTGCTTGGCAAGGAAGTGCTGACGGTCAACCGTCATCCAAGCACGACCCTGCAGTTCAACTACATCAACAGCGACTACGGACGCATCGTAGATTCCGTAGGTCTGGTAGACGGCAAAAGCGTTCAGGCATATCTGCATGACAGCGATCTTAAGAAGATCGTACCGAACCGCCGCATCAGGCCGACGATCTATCAGCTCAAGGATGATCAGACGATCTCCATCGGCGGCTTTGCCAGAGTAGATCTGTTTGAATGTAAGAACGTAACAGTCGTCTGTTATGTATCAAATCTCTGTACCGTTCAGCGTAACGCCACAAAAAACGCTGACAGGCTGTGGAATGAGCACATGGGCAGGGAGTTAAGGCCGGTATTGAAGAATGGCGGCAGTTTTGAAGAGTTTAAGAAGACCGATTTCCCGCAGTACGCCACCAAAAGAGACATCTGCATAGAGGGAGCGGGCTGGTTATGCATAAGTGGGAGTTACTCTCACCTTGAAGTATACAGTGACAAGAGAATAAAGATTCGTAATAGAAAGGCGATGATCTGATGTTAACAAAGACACAGAGACAGTATCTGAAGGGTCTGGCAAATACATTGAAGCCGCTTGTTCAGATCGGCAAGAGCGGGCTTAATGAAAACATCATCGTAAGCGTTGATGAGGTTCTGGAAGCCCATGAACTGTGTAAGATCAGCATCCTGAATACCTGTCCGCAGGAAACAGGTGAGATCGCACTGGATCTTTCCAGTGCCACCAACAGTGACATTGTTTCTCAGTTAGGAAGGAAGATAGTGCTGTTCAGACGCAATCTGAAGAAGGGCACTATAACGTTGCCAAAATGAGGAAGATAGGACTGCTGGGCGGCAGTTTTGATCCCATCCATGAAGGCCACATTCATGTGGCTTTAATTGTCTATAACGCACTGAATCTCGATGAAGTGTGGTTTTTGCCGACGGTGAAGACCCCTCTGAAGGACAGGGGACTGGCTGATATAAAGCATAGGGCAGCCATGATCAGGATGATCATCAAGCCCTACCGCAACTTCAAGCTGAGCATGATCGAGGAAAAGAACACCGTACCGTCCTACAGCATCAATACGGCGCGTCTGTTGCACAGAATGTATCCGGATGATAAGTTCTACTGGCTGATAGGATCGGACGTCCTGGACCAGCTGGATCACTGGAAGGACATTGATGAACTGAAGAAGCTTGTTACCTTCATCTGCGTACAGAGAGACGAAGAATACCGTCATGAAGATGTGATGATGATAAAGGGCGACATCCACCCGGCCAGTTCGACAATGGTACGTAACGGAGACTTTACCTACATTCCGGAAAACATCCGTAACTACATCATGGATAACGGCCTGTATTGCGAGTCCATAGCCAGATCAACGGTATCCGAGAAAAGATGGAAGCACGTTCAGTCCGTGGCTGAATTATGCCGTCAGTTTGCCATCGGCAACGGGGCAGATCCGGATAAGGCCTACAGGGCCGGCCTGCTGCACGACTGTGCCAAGGACATGGACAGATCAACGGCAGAAGCCTACATGAAAATCTACCATCCTGACAAGATGGATCTCAACTACAACATCTGGCATCAGTATGTCGGAGCCAGCTATCTGTCCAGATACTTCAAACTTAGAGACAAGGAGATATTAAGGGCAGTTGAACACCACTGCCTTGGTGATGATGACAGCCTTCTCTCAATGATCGTATACTGCGCTGACAAGCTCGATCCGATAAGGGGATATGATTCCTCAAGCCAGATCGAATTATGCACCAGAAACATTAAGGAAGGCTTCAGACTGGTTCATGAGGAACAGGATGAATATCTGCGCAAGGAGGGAGTACTATGATTGGAATAATCGTTGCGATGGCTCTGGAAAGAGAAGCCATTCAGCAGCATCTTGAAGATTATAGATGCGTGAATTACGGCAGGCAGAACTACTACATCGGAACCATCAGCGGCAGGGACGTTACCCTGGCTGAATGCGGTGTCGGCAAGGTTGCCTCAGCCATAACCGCCACCAGACTCATCGAGCACTTCGGGTGCGATGAGATCATCAACATCGGTACTGCCGGCGGCATCAAGGAATATGAAAACGTTCTGGATGTCGTAGTCGTTGACAAGAGTACCTATCATGACTGGGACAATGAATCGGTAAATGATGAACCCAGAAGCTTCGTCACCCAGAACGGCTATGTGTTTGATTCAGATCCACATCTTGTCGAACTGGCCAGGAAGACAATGGAACAGTTCAGCGATCATAAGACCTACGTCGGACACATCGTATCCGGTGATGCCTTTGTCCGCTTCGATGATCTGGTTCAGATGATACAAAAAAACTTTCCTGAAGCAGTTGCCTGCGACATGGAAAGTGCATCAATAGGTCATGTATGTACGATGTATGACGTGCCGTTTGTGGTCATAAGATCATTGAGCGACATCGTCATTAAGGAAGGCAATGAAATGGATTTTCAGACATATGCCCGCCAAGCCAGCGACAGGGCTGCCCGCTTTACCAAAGCCTTTCTTGAAAGACATTAGTTCTGAGGCAGAAGACCGTTGTTGATCATCCAGTTTTCAACGCTGGATGTGGTCAGACTGTGGGACTCATCCCACTCGATTACGGAAGTGACTCTGACCTTTCCGTCTTCGTTGACCAGTGTAACAAGGGCAGGGTAGTCAAAGAAACCCCAGCGTTCCCTTGTCTGCTCGCTGGTAAGATCGGTTCCCTTGAGGTCGCAGTATGACAGGGAGTCAAAGCTCTTCATCCTGTGCTGCTTAAGCAGCTGAGTCAGGATGGCGTTGAACAGATAGATGCTGTTGGGATCCTCACTGTTGTAGAAAACGATGTGAACATCCTCGGCGCTTGTCTCAACGTACTTGTCAACGGTAGCGACCGTATAACCCGGACTCGTATTGAAATTGATCTTCTCCATTTCAATGACGGCCGTTGATGTCTGATTGTCAACGTAGACCTTATAGGTAAAGGAAGATATTAATGCGATTATTATCAGATAGAATAATCCGCGCTTAAGCATAACATACACCTCAAATGAAATTCTAGCATAAGCTGGAACTTTAGTAAACTTACAGGAGATGACGCAACATGAAGAAATGGTACCAGGAAAACTACTTTTCCAGAAGAAACTGGATACTGGAAAACCTCAGCAAGCTCAAACTTACAGGCAATCAGGCCATGGTCCTGATGATGATTGACTATGATAATGAATTCAGACAGCCGATCACCATTGAACTTCTCAGTCAGCAGACAAATCTGAAGACTGATCAGATCGACAAGATCGTCATGGATCTCTGCCAGAAGGAATATCTGCAGATCGTAAGCAGAAACCGCAAGATCGTCTATGACATTTCGGGACTGTTTGAGGAAAAGCCGAAGATCGCCCTGCCGAGTGATCTGTTTTCAACGTTTGAAACGGAATTCGGCAGACCGCTTTCCCAGCAGGAAACGGTAATGCTGGCCCAATGGACGGCCAACTACTCCAAGAAGGACATCATCAAGGCTTTAAGGGAGGCCCTGAAGATGAGCAAGCTCAACATGAACTACATAGACAGGATCCTGGTGAACGGCGCCAATGGCAAGTAAGAAAGCAGATTCGCAGTTCATTTATGAAGAACTGCTGAAGATGTTTCCCGAGGCTCATTGCGAGCTGAACTTTTCCACAGTCTATCAGCTGGCCGTGGCGGTAATGTTATCGGCACAGACGACTGATGTGTCGGTAAACAGAGTCACGGGAACGCTGTTTGAAAGGTATCCGGATGCCGAAGCCATGAGTAAGGCTGAGCAGAAGGACGTTGAAGAAATCATCAAGAGCATCGGTCTCTACCGCAACAAGGCAAGCAATGTCATCAGCATGTCCAGAAAGCTCCAGGAAGAGTTTTCAGGCGTAATTCCCGATGACATGGATAAACTTACGTCTTTGCCTGGAATCGGCCGTAAGAGCGCCAATGTGATCCTCTCGGAAGGTTATAAGCATCCGGCAATTGCCGTTGATACCCATGTGCACAGGGTATCGGCACGTCTTGGCCTGGCCAAGGAAACCGATACTCCCGACCAGACGGAAATGAAGTTAAGAAGGAAGTTTCCAAAAGAGAACTGGAGCAAGCTGCATCATCTCATGATCTTCTTCGGAAGATACAGGTGTCACAGCCGCAATCCTGAATGTGATGACTGTCCGTTCAGGGAAAACTGCAGAAGAAAGGCAAGTCGTTAATGACTTGCCTTTTTATGTGTTATGATCGCCCGGATTTGGCTGAGGCTGTGGCTGTGGCTGAGGATCCGGTTTCGGTTCAGGCTTGACACCCTTGATGGTGACTTCGTTATGAATCGTATTTGACTGGATCGGAGCTACGGAATAGGCGTAGTATACGTCAACGTTCAGCTTCGTATCTTCAGTCGGTACTACCGGCAGGGTGTATGTGAATGATGGCTGGTCGGTCTTTTCATGTACCAGCTCATTACCGTCCTTGTCGCTGATTACGATGTTGTACTGAATGACACCGTCTACCCAGGTAGAACTATAGACTCTTCTGCCGCTCCAGGTTCCGCCGCCGAGCTTGAATGTCTGCGTCGTACTCTCTTCCTTCATCTTGTCCTGATCAGGATAAGGAGTATAGCTTACCGTGATGGTCTGGCCGTTTACCTGAGCATTCGCGGTCGTGATTGATTCGATCTTTGGCTCCGGATATGTTCCGACGGAAGCGAACTTGTCGAGGATCCAGCCCCATGTCTCATACTTGGAATCTGCATATGACGGCAGGGCTACATATGGATACAGACCTCTTACGAATCTGATGCTTGTGACTTCGGCAGGTCTTAGGTTTTCGTTCTTTGGATATCCGTAAGCGTCCTCAACGGCTTCCATGATGGCACCGTCGATTCTTGAGTCTCTCTTCAGGTTAACGTCATACTGTGAAACGTATGTCGTTGAGTCAAAGTAGTTACTTAAGTCATAGCCTACCCAGCAGGCTGTGGTGTAGTCACCATTTGATACCAGTAACAGCTGGTCCTTTGAAGCGTTCCAGGTGAAGCCGTACTTTTCGTACAGGGCATCAGGCAGCTGGTTGGTGCCGCTCTTGCCGTAGAAGTCATAATTCCAGCCATTGTATCTTGAGAAGTAACCGAGACGGAAGCCAACGGTTACGTCACCCTGTGTCTGATACTGCTGGTTGCAGGCGACTCTCATCAGGTGGCTTGTCAGCCAGGCTGCACCAGGTGAGATGACCTGATTTGCGTTGTATACAGGAACGATAGGTTCCTTTGAACCGTCAATGTATTCGATCCTGGTAATGGTGTGCGGAGTGATGTACTTGCCGCCATTGAGGATCATGGCACCGGCAGCAGTCAGCTGTAACGGTGAAATGTAACAGCCCATGCCGCCGACGGCGAACTGTTCGTTGAAGGCTTCTACTACGGAAGCGTCGAAGCCGATGCCTCTCAAGTACTGCTTGATGACGTCATCGCTGACGTTGGCTCTGGCCATTCTCAATGCCTTCAGAGAACAAATGTTATAGGATGATGCAACGCCGCACTCGGCACTGACATCGCCCGGATAGTATAAGCTGTGCTCGGTTACACGGACGTTTGAACCCTCGAAGTAGACAGGTTCGCTGGTCAGCGTGGTACCGGTTGATAAGCCGCCATACTCGAATGCCAGAGGGTAGGAGAAGATGGCCTTGATCGTTGAACCCGGATTCAGACGGGAGTCAACGGCATAGTTGAACTTTCTTGCTCTGTCGTAGTTACGTCCGCCGAAGATTCCGACGATCAGTCCCGTGTTGTTCTGTACACAGGCAGCGGCTGCGTTCATGTACTGGTCAGCGAATTCTACGACTGAACCGTTTGCCAGGGCATCACATGTTTCCTGAACGGTCTGGTTCATGGCCGTATATACTCTTACGGCATCGTTGTATACGTCGATGTCGTATACTTCCTCAAGCTCGTTGATTACTACGTCGATGTAAGCCTGATTTCTGATCGTGGTGCCGTCGCCATAGGTGTTGCTCTTGACACCGCACAACAGGTTGGTAACGTCAACTTTCTCGGCCATGGCGAATTCCTCATCAGTGATGTAACCGTGGTTATGCATCTGATAGAGAACTTCCCATGTTCTTTCCTGACAGGCCAGCGGGTAGTAGTAAGGGTTGTAGGCGTTAGGTGCGTTTACGACACCTGCCAGCATGGCGCTTTCAACAAGGTTAAGATCCTTGGCACTCTTGTCGAAGTAGTAGTCGGCAGCGACCTCAACACCTCTGGCATTTGAACCGTAGTTGACCTTGTTGATGTATAATTCGATGATCTTTCCCTTAGGTACCAGGTTGTTGATCTTCAATGAGTAGTAGATCTCCTGAACCTTACGGGCGATACCCTCACCGCCTTCACGGACGGCGATGGTGTCAACGGCGAAGAAGCTGTTCTTGATTACCTGCATGGTAATGGTGGAACCGCCCTGGCCGAAGCTCATCGTCTGGATGTTCATCAGGAATGCCTTGGCGAAACGCGGCATGTCGAAGCCCGGATGTTCGAAGAAACGTGAGTCCTCAATGGCGACGAAGGCGTCAATGAGGGACTGAGGCATTTCGCTGTAAGAGATGTTGATACGGTCTTCTACGCCAAGTCTCGTGATTTCGTTTCCCTTGTCGTCATAGATGAATGAAACTTCTGAGTTGCCAAGTCCGGCGATGTTCATTACGACGTCGCTCTTGTCGAGAATCAGCTTTATGGTACTGAGACCGGATGCTACGCCTAACAGTGCGCAGAAGATGATGAAACCCATGAATCCGTTGTAGATCCTTCTTCTGGCGCGCTTTCTTTCCAGCTTGGTCTTCTTCGGCTTCTTAGGCGCGACCTCGCTCTTTTTATTTTCAGCAGCTTCCGTGCTTGTTTCGTTTTTCTTTTTCTTAATTAGAGCCATTCTAATTACCTCCATCTAACAATCTGTCGATAACCTTCAGATAGTCAATCTTTATCGCAAAGTTGTATGGGATCAGGATACCATTGTCCCTGAACCATTCATACTTTATAGATTTTTCCTTAACTGTGCCTATCTTGTCAAGCAGATCCTTCGCCCAGACCAGATATGTTTCGTCATGAGCAACGAATCTTATGATTAGAAAGGCAATGCCTCCGTACTTGATCACTCTGGAAAGATGCGCCAGCTGATGCGGGTGAATGATCTTTAACGGGAAGGCGGTCTTGTTGTGGGTTTCCTTGGCTTCAAAGTCCAGGTACTGTCCTCTGTAGACACCGTTGTAGTCGGTGGTGGAGGGGACCTGGAAATAAGCTTCAGTGATCTTGGCGGTTGAACGTGACTTGTAGTCAACGTTTACGATCGTGATAGGAGTAGGCTTCTTGTGAACGGCCGCAATGTCAGCCTCCAGATAGTATCTGTTGGTGTCATTGATATCTTCCTCAAGAGACATTCCACGGCGGGAATAATTGATCTCGCTTGAGGTTTTGTAGGCTGTTTTCTTGTTCGGATATCCTATCATACAATCACCCATAGTATTATAAACCAATAAATATCAATAATACAAACAAATTCAACCCCTGGGGAAAATCACACATTGATGCGTGAAAATGGCAAATTATTTCACAAAAAGTCTTAAAGTATGTATAATCAAAATCGTATTTCAGGAGGTAAAAACATGTCATATGTCAGTGAAGTATATCAGACACTGTGTGATAAATATCCCAATGAGCTTGAATTCCTGCAGGCAGTCAAGGAAGTTCTGAATTCAATTGAACCAATCATAAGGGCCAATGAAGCCAGATACCGTTCCATTGCCTTACTGGAAAGAATGGTCGAACCGGAGAGAATAATCTCGTTCAGAGTTCCCTGGATCGATGATGAGGGCAAGGTACGCGTCAACAGAGGTTTCCGCGTTCAGTTCAGCAGTGCCATCGGGCCTTATAAAGGTGGACTGAGATTCCATCCGTCCGTCAATCAGGGCATGATGAAGTTTCTGGGCTTTGAGCAGATCTTCAAGAACTCCCTTACAGGATTACCGATCGGCGGGGGCAAGGGAGGAAGCGACTTTGATCCTCATGGCAAGAGCGACAGGGAAGTGATGCTGTTCTGCCAGAGTTTCATGAATGAGCTCTTCAAGCACATCGGTGCGGACGTTGACGTACCGGCCGGTGACATCGGTGTAGGTGCCAGGGAAGTAGGTTATCTCTATGGCCAGTACAAGAGACTGACCGGACTGTATGAGGGAGTACTTACCGGCAAGGGTTTAAGCTATGGCGGATCACTGGCCAGAACGGAAGCTACAGGCTATGGACTTCTGTACATCACTGAGAGAATGATACGTGAGGCTGGAAGAACGATAGAAGGCTGTACGGTTGTCGTATCAGGCAGCGG
>ONPK01000138.1 GCA_900319675.1 uncultured Bacillota bacterium | reverse complement strand
AGATACTTCTCATGTTCGGTCTGAATGTCCATGCCCCAGAATACCTTGTTTTCAAATCTGTCCTCAACCTTCTTGAGTTCTTCAAGAACGTCAGCGTATTCCATTCTGGCAAACGGCTTTTCAACAACGGCCTTGAGTCGGTCGATGATGCCCTTGTCGATCATGGTGTTGAAGAAGTTCATTTCCTCAGGACAGTTGTCAAATACCTCATTGATGCAGAACTTGACCATGTCTTCCATCAGGTTCATGTCGTCTTCCAGATCAGCGAAGGCAATTTCCGGTTCGCACATCCAGAATTCGTTGGCATGCTTCTTGGTGTTTGAATTCTCAGCTCTGAAGGTTGGTCCGAATGTATATACGTCTCTGAATGCCAGGGCATAGGCCTCAACATGCAGCTGACCGGAAACGGTCAGTGATGCTTTCTTGCCGAAGAAGTCCTCATCATACTTGTTATCCTGTCTGGTGGTTACCGTGAATACCTCACCGGCACCCTCGGCATCGTTACCGGTGATGATCGGCGTATGAACGTAGACGAAGCCCTGATTCTGGAAGAATTCATGAATGGCCATGGCCAGTACGCTTCTTACTCTGAAGACTGCTGAGAAGGTATTCGTACGCGGTCTTAAGTGTGCGATCTCTCTCAGGTACTCAAATGAGTGGCGCTTCTTCTGCAATGGATAGTCAGCCGTGCACTCGCCCTCAACAACTGCCTCTGTAAGGTGCAGTTCAAAAGGCTGCTTCATTTCCGGTGTCAGAACGAACTTGCCGGTTACGGTAAGTGCCGTACCTGTCAGACACTTGCTGAGCTCATCAAAGTTTGCCAGCTCCGGTGTATAAACCAGCTGACAGTTTCTGAAGTAAGTGCCGTCATTCAGCTCAATGAAGGCAACCTGCCCGTTGCTCCTGTTGGTTCTGATCCAGCCCTGCAGCTGAACATACTCGATGCCGTCCATTCTCATTGGATCGTTGGCCTTGACCATCTCAAATAACTCTCTGACCGTCATGAATTCAAACATGTAAATTCCTCCCCTTAAACAAATAAAACGCCCCTGCGAAAGGAGCGTCATTAACGCGGTACCATCCTTAATTTGGTCTCTCTTCAGTTAACGCCTTGATTACGTAGCTGTCTACTGTTACTTCTCCAGCTCAACTCCCGGACTGTTACACGATTCCAAAGACCTGAAGCACTTGCACCCTATCGCTTCTCTCTGCAAGGTCCCTGACTGAATAATGCTTTCCGTTCAACGCCTATTTGAATTTCTTAAGTGTATTTGTCTCAAATACAAGTTCCTGAATGTTGGCAACTATGTCGATCTCCTTCAGTATCATTCCCTTTGGAACACTGATGTGCTGATGGGTAAAATCGATAAGTCCCAGTACTCCACACTTGTATAATCTGTCTACGACATTCTGAATGTCGGTAGAAGCCGTCAGAATTGCGATGCGGCAGTTCTTCGGGATCTTTTCTTCCAGCTGATCAATGTGATAGACCGGAATGCCCTTTACCGTGCCGATCAGCTTCTCGTCGATCTCAAATGCCATGACGATCTCGCCGACCACGTAATTCCAACGATTATAGTTTAACAAAGCGTGGCCCAAATTGCCAACCCCAATTAATATAATCTTTTCATCGAAACCGGTGCCCAGCTTTTCATTGAAAACCTGGATCAGTTTCTCAACGTCATAACCATACCCCTGCTTGCCAAGACAGCCGATGAACGACAGATCCCTGCGGATCGTTGTAGCCGCTATGTTGACAAGTTCACTCAACTCCGACGACAAAACCCTATTAACATTCTGTGAATGAAGCTTACGTAGTGCTTTTAGATAGATAGGGTAGCGCTGCATTGTTGCCTTTGGCACAATACTGTACTGTTGTTGCATGATTATTCACCGCCTATACATTAGTATTCTAGCATATATGTACCTGAATTGATACAACATTCGTATTTACTGCATTTCCAGTGATGGATCTGCCTCAATGTCGAGATCCGCAAAAATTCCTTTCCTATATGCTATGTATCCACTTGCTCCGATCATGGCCGCATTGTCCGTGCAGTAGGCCAATGGAGGTATGATGTAGCTGATTCCCGGATGCTTCTTCATCCTTTCAACGCATATCTCTCTTAACCTGCTGTTGGCGGCTACGCCGCCAGCCAGTATGACCTGTCTGACATCGTATTCATCCAGAACGGTTTCTACCCTGCTCCACAGATGGGACAGGGCGGCTTCCTGGAAGCTTGCGCACATGTCCTCAACGTTGAGTTCCTCATTGTTTCTTTCCAGCCTCTTAATGCTCTGCATTACCGCTGACTTCAGACCTGAGAATGAGAAATTCAGAGGATCATCAGTGTGAACCTTAGGAAGCTGATATCTCGGCTGGCCTTCCTTAGCCAGTTTATCGATCTTGGGTCCGCCCGGGTAAGGAAGATTCAGTACTCTTCCAACCTTGTCATAGGCTTCGCCTACGGCATCATCCTGCGTGGTTCCCAGTACCTCAAAGTCATAGTCTTCCTTCATCAGGACCAGTTCCGTATGACCGCCGGATACCACCAGCGCCAGTAACGGGAACTTCAGTTCATCAACGAAGGCATTGGCATAGATGTGTCCGGTCAGATGCTGCACCGGAATCAATGGCTTGTGGTATGCCCAGGCCAGCGTCTTGGCTGCCAGCACGCCGATGTGCAGAGAACCGATCAGCCCCGGCCCGACCGTAACGGCTATCCCGTCAATGTCATCCCAGCTGACCTTGGCCTCTTCAAGAGCTTCCTTGATGATGATGCTGATGTTTTCAATGTGAATGCGGCTGGCTACCTCTGGTACGACCCCGCCGTATTTGGTATGAACATCTATCTGGCTGGCAACCTTGCTTGAAAGGATCTCCCTGCCGTTTCTTACCAGCGCGCAGGCAGTCTCATCACAGCTTGATTCAAGTGCCAATATAATAACGTCCTTCATCCTAGATTCCTTTCATCATCCGGTAGGCATCCTCGTACTTGCCGGCATGTCTGTAATAACCGGGCTTGGTATTGATTACCGAAAAGCCCTGATTCTCATAAAGTCTGATGGCCTGGACATTTGATACTCTTACTTCCAGACCGATGGTCTCGCAGCCGTTTTCCATCGCCTTCATTTCAAGGTGCTTCATTAACTGCTGACCTAATCCCCTGTGCTGATATTCAGGCAGTACGGCTATGTTGGCTATCTCTGCCTGTTCAAAGGTGATCCACAGATCATAGTAGCCTACGATCCTGTCATCCTCTACCATTACCCACAGCTGGGCATAGGGGTTGTCATATAATTCATATTCGTAATCTTTCCTGCTCCAGGCATCGTCAAAGCACAGCCTTTCGATTTCCAGGATCTCATTAAGATCACTTTTCTTCATCTTTCTGATCACTTGAGATACTCCTCACTGCTCTTGAGATAGGTCGGGGTCAGTAAGTCAACGTTATCGACCTTCTGCCAGAACTCTCTCAGGTCGGCAAAGTGCTGAGCCAGATCGCCATACCTGTCTTCCTGGCCAAACAGGTGCAGGTCACCGATGACGTTTGCACCGCTGTCGATGATCTCCTTCATCCTGTCATTGGTGTAGATGGTATCCTCCATCAGAGGCTTTCCATCCTTATATCTTCCGACATATACTCTCTTGGCTCTGGCGTCCATGATGACGTAGCAGTCCTCAAGTCCGGCATACAGCTGTAAGGTGCTCAGAGTATAGACGTCCCTGTTCATTAATGAACCAAGAACCTTGGCCATTGTCATGCCGATCCTGACCCCGGTATAGCTGCCCGGACCCTGGGCAACGACGAA
>ONPK01000041.1 GCA_900319675.1 uncultured Bacillota bacterium | reverse complement strand
CCGGGTTGAAACATGACAGTCTGTCGTGTAAAATGGTATAGTATGTATACCACATTTTTGTAAGGGGGAGATATGATGCTGACGAGCAGGATATCCAGAAGATCACGGCTCGAAAAGAACAAACGCAGGATCCGCAGGATGAAGGTCGATTATAACAAGTATGTTAAGGACTTCTATCTGGAAGATGGCCTGGCAATCATTTCATGTAATGTTAACGGATACTATGACATCATAGACAGATATTCGGTAGAAGGGTATGAGTGGCTTAATGACAGTTTTGCCCGCTTCCTTGAAAGCAACGCCTTCTACATTCCGGTTGAATATCCGATAGTGCTTGAGATCTGCGGTACTAAATTCAACAGGAAGCAGAGAGAGGTAATAACCGAGACCATACATGATTATTATGAACTGAAACTCGGAGACAAGCAGATGGAGCTGAATGACAATACCAGAAGGATCATTACCTTCATGGTAATTGCCGGGCTTTTCACACTCCTGTTCACGTTCGTTCAGGGCTGGCAGCAGGATTCGTTCGTCGTTCAGTTTATTCTGATCATGCTCTGGTTCTTCATATGGGGACTGTCTGACATGGTGGTGACTGACCGCAGCGAACTGAAGGAAGACAAGATGGCCATTGCTCAGCTGGCCAGCACGGTCGTCCGCTTCAGGGAAGAATTCATCGATGAGCCTTATGATGAATTTGAACAGGAAAAGATCTATCAGGAACTGAAATGAAAAAGATACTGCAGCAGTGCAGTATCTTTTGTTTTAGTGGAAGTGCCCAAATCTGGCCTGCTCTTCATAATTGATGTGCTTCATGTCGAGCTCTTCAATGATGCTGGCTGGTTCGCCTCTGACATACATCTGATCCTCCGGTTCCAGGTTGCCCTTGTCCGAGTCAATGTAGATGGCCAGCGGTCTTCTCATGCCGATGGCGTAGCTTAACTGTACCTCACACCATTTCAGATCATGCTTTCTTATCAGTTCGCAGGCGAATTTCCTGGCCATGTAGGCTCCTGAAAGGTCGACTTTTGTCGGATCCTTGCCGTTCATGCAGCCGCCGCCGACATTGGCAAAAGACTGATATGAATCAACGACGATCTTTCTTCCGGTAAGCCCGGCATCTCCCTCAAAGCCGCCAATCAGGAATCTTCCTGTCGGATTGATCAGAAAGCGCTCTATCTCTATGCCGTAACCGGCACACAGGGAAGTGACATAGTCGATCAGTACTGCATCAGTTCTCTCGCGGCATTTTTCCGAATTGTTGTAGGAGATGGTGAAGTCTCGGATCTTCACAAGATTGAAGTCATCATCATATACACCGGTTATCTGTGCCTTGCCATCAGGGTAGAAGTCCGGATCACTGTGTACCAGTTCATCGTATCTTCTGGCCAGCTTCTGCAGAATGACCATGGCCAGTGGGAGTAATTCCGGGGTATCGTTACAGCCGTAGCCGAACATCATTCCCTGATCCCCGGCTCCCTTGACTTCATCGTTTGTGCCCAGGGCAATGTCTGACGACTGCCTGCCGATGTTGTCTATTATCTCATAGCTGTCAGGATATCCAATGTCTCTCAATACCCGTCTGGCAATGGCCTCTACGTTGAGTTCAGCCTTGCTGGTGACTTCACCCGTGATGAAGATCTTGCCCTTGCCGCCGGCGACTTCTATGCCGCAGCGGCTGTTTTCGTCCATATCTTCATCCTCTGTTGCAAGAAAAATCCCGTCATATCCTATGACGAGATCCTACTTTAACAATGTTACCCATCGTTCAAGCATTAGCACCTTGTTAATAACAGGTTGCTGCACAGTCATCGAGCTTGTCTCTCGTGTGCTCTTCATAGGTATAATTACTATAGCACAGTACCCACGACAATACAACAGAAAAAAGTGATCCGAAGATCACTCTTATTTAGTCTGTGGTGAAAGTATACCGATCGCCGTTGTAGTAGGTCTTGATGTATTCAAACGGCTTGATCTCATTCTCGAAGAGGGTATAGGTCAGGTGAGTTGCACATAGCAGTGCAGTGTTGCTTATTTCCAGATGTTCCTTCTGGAAGTCATCAGGAATGCAGGCAGTGATCTCCATCTTCTTGGAGAGACGTGGAATGCCGATCTCGTCAAGATAGGCGTAGAAAGAATTGTTGAGACTGCTGATGTCAATGGCCGGTATGATCCTGGCGCTTATGTAGCCGTAACTGATGGCAAAGGGAATGCCGTTACCGGTACGCAGTCTGATGATGTAATGAATCATGTCGCTGTTGCTTAGTTGCAGCTTGTCTCTGATTTCAGGCACTTCAGAAGCGCTGATGACATTGTATGACAGCAGCTTTGACCCGGCTTTCAGACCGATCTTCTTCATGTCTTCAGTAAAGCTGGCAATGCTGGTGCTGTCCTTGGCAACTGACGGGATCCTGACAAAGCTTCCCTTACCAGGAGCTCTGGTAATGTAGCCGCGCTGATTAAGATTATTCATGGCCTTGTTTACCGTCATTCTTGAACAGCCAAATTCCTGACACAGCTGTTCCTCCGTCTTGATCTGATCGCCGTACTTAAGTGCACCGCTTTCAATCAGCTGAATGAAATGTTCCTCAATTTGTTTATACTTTGCATTACTCATATATATACGTTCCCTTACAATTATAATGGTTTTTTACATAATGTGTTCACAAAAATGGATTATCAGTATACCAATTATTATGGTGTAAAAAGTGGCTGCCTTGTCAGCTGCGTCTGAAAAGCCTGAGCGACTATTCCAGCTGACCGGCAGCCCTGGATCCACGGTAGATCTCCTTTAGAAGATCCCATGACAGAATTACTGCCAGAATTACGGTTAGCCAGTCTGATAACGGCTGGGTATAATAGATGCCGTTTTCTTGAAAGAAAACCGGCAGTATCAGTATTAAAGGAATATAGATCAGACCCTGTCGGCTGACGGAAAGAATCATGGATTCTCTTCCTTTTCCCGATGCCTGCAGGGAAATCGTCAGAATGTAATAGGCAGCATATATCGGTAATGAGAGAGTATAGGCCATGATGTATCTCACACCGTATATGATCGATGCTTCATTTGAAGCAAACAGCCCGATGTACTCACTGGCAAAGTTCCAGATGACCACATCAGTTATCAGAGAATAACCGGTTAACACGGCAAGACTCCAGATAATCGACTTATATAAACGTTTGAAATTCCCGGCACCGTAGTTGTATGAGGCAAAGGGCATGTAGCCGTTTGCGGCACCCTGAATGAAGAAGTTCATGAAGTAACTGGCGTTTCGGCCAATGGAACAGCCGGCTACGAAGTCCGTGGAATAAACGAATACCTGCTTGTTGTAAATGGCTGAAGACAGTGCCGGCAGCATGTTTCTGACATAGCAGGAAAGTCCGACACGCATGATCTCCCTGACGATACTCTTGTCCATGTGGAAGTCAAAGATCTTCCAGTAGATAGGGGTCTTTCGGGACTGCAGACGTCTCAGACACAGTACTGCCGTAATCATGCGGCAGATGGCTGTTGCCAGGGCAGCACCATAGATGCCTAACCCGAATCCCCAGTCAAACATCAGGATCGGATCCAGAATGATGTTCAGCAGAACACTGGCACTGATGACGTTTGTTGAGTATTTGATGTCACCGACGGCTCTGAGCATGTGTACAGTGGTCGTCCTGATGACGAAGAACAGCATCATGAAGACGTCTATTACACCATAGACCAGGGCATAAGATATGACTTCAGCATCCTTTGTCTGCCATAAGACATATGGCTTCAGCATCAGAAAGCCGATGATCATGTGCAGTGCCGTAAGACTAAGACACAGAGTCATGGCCGTTCTGACGGTTTCATATATCTTTTCCGATGAGCTTCTGGCACCTAAGATCCTTCCCAGATAGGAAGCTCCGCCGATTCCAACGCAGATTCCAACTGATTCAATGAGAATGTCTATGGTCGTTACCGTGGAAATGGCAGCGATCATGGCGCTGTTCTTCAGCATTCCCACGAAATACTGATTTATCATGCTGTAGATCAGATCGACGATCGAGACAAGAATGGATGGAACAGCCAGTTGAACCATTGCCCGGCTTATCTTTTCTTTCTCAAAAACGTATGTACTGTCACTGCTCATGATATGCTCCCTAAAAGTAATTACAAATAATTATACAAAACACACTTATAGCATACACAAGTTCTTTACAAATGTATATACAAAATCTATAATTAGAGTAGACTTGTCCGTACTATTCAGTGAAAAGAGGATAATTATGAAATTCAAGGTACGGAAGATTTATTACGGATACATCAGCAGCTGAAGCCGTGCGGCTGCTGAGAACATAAAACTTATACATAGGAGGAGAGTTATGAGTATTGTTCAAATGGTATTATTGGCATTAGCTTGTGCTTTCTGTCGAATGGAAGGTGGATGGTTCGGTGAATGTAAGCTCCGTCAGCCAATCGTCACAAGCTTTTTTGTCGGATTGATTTTAGGCGATGTTCCAAACGCTTTGAAAATCGGTGCTCAGTTTGAAATGATCTGGATGTGTGTTGCCGGTATCGGCCCTGTTGCCCACATCGACGTTACAACTGGCGGCTTCTTAGGAACAGTTATCGCCTTACAGTCTGGCCAGGGATTTGAAGCTGCAATGTTATTCGCACTGCCAGTTTCAATGATCATGCAGTTCTTAGAGAGTTTCTCAAACTCAGCATTCGGTTACTTCGATGTCAAGATCGACAACGATGTAGAAAATGGCGTATTTACAAAAATCAAGTCAACATTCCTGTTCGCAGCTGCATTGAGAGTTGTTCTGGAATTCACGGTAATTCTGGTATTCTTACTGGCATCTAACGCAATTTCACAGGCACTCAGCAATGGTTTCCCAGCATGGCTGGAAAACGGCTTAGGCGGCGCAGGAAAACTGCTGTCTGCTTATGGTTTCGCAATGCTGTTAGCTATCATGATGGACAAGGAACTGATTCCATTCTTCATCATTGGTTACACACTCGCAGCATTCACAGGCAGAGCATACAACATGATCGGCATTGGTGCAATCGGTCTCGCATTAGCATGGATCTACTTCTTAATCGCTGACAAGCTCGGCGGAGGTAAGGCAGTAGCTGCTGCAGACGATGGATGGGAGGATTAATTATGAGTGAATATATCAGCGAAAAGAATAATATCACTAAGAAAGATTTTACCAAGTGTTTCTGGTTAGGCTTCCTGCTGCAGGCAAACTTCACCTATGCAAAGATGCAGGGTGTAGGCTTCTGTGTAGCCATTCAGCATATTTTAAGAAAGATCTGGACAAACGATGAAGATTACAAGCATGCTTTACAGAGACATCTGGCTCCGTTCAACATGACAGTTGCTCCATCACCACTCATCATGGGTATCTCAATCGCCATGGAAGAGCAGGCTAAGGAAGATTATCCAGATTATGATTACGAAGCAATCAACGCCGTTAAGGTTTCTCTGATGGGACCTTTAAGCGGTGTCGGCGACGCCTTCTTCTGGGGCATCATCAAGTTACTCGCTTCTGGCTTGGCTTTAGGCTTTGCTCAGAATGGTAACCCAATCGCTCCATTCGTATTACTCGCAGTATTCAACATTCCTAACTTCTTAACAAGATGGTATTCATTGAAGATCGGTTACGAAAGAGGCCAGACATTCTTAGGCGAACTCGAACAGAGCGGCAAGCTGCAGTTACTGACATACTGTGCAGGTATCTTAGGCATGGTATCAGCTGGCTGTATGATCGCTATGTGGTGTTCAATCAACTGCCCGTTGACATTCACTGTTAACGATGCAGAATTCGTCATCCAGGATACATTAGATGAAATCTTCCCATGCCTGTTACCACTTGTATTCGTATTATTCGGCTACAATCTTATCAAGAAGGGCATGAGCTCAGGCAAGATCACTCTGATCTTAGCTTTAGTTGGTTTCGTCCTCGGCATGTTTAATCTGGTTGGCTAGTATTAGAGAAAGAGGGATAGTATGATTCACCAGTACAAAGTAGACGACAGACTCATTCACGGCATGGTCTACATGACATGGTTCCCAAAGTACAATATTAACAGAGCTATCATCGTAGATGATAATATTGTCAACAACGAAACCAGAAAGATGTCATTGCGTTTAGGCATGCCACAGTCTGCAAAGCTGGTCATTTGGTCAGTCGAAAAGGCTGCCGAAAAGATTCTTGCAGGTGTTGACAAGGGAAACAATGTTATGGTCATTGTTAACTCACCTGTATGGCTGAAAGGTCTGCAGGACAAGGGTGTTGAAATCAAGGAAGTCTGCTGCGGAAACTGCTCAGATAACGGCAAGGATTCCGTACAGGTTTCTGGCACACTCTATGCCAGCAAGGCTGACCTGGAAGCTTACAAGGCAATGGTTGCAAAGGGAGTAAGATTCTACAGACAGACAACTCCTGAAGTTGCACCGGAAGAATTAAACGAAAAGCTTAAGAATATGTAGTTAAAGGAGAACGTTATGGGAAGCGAAAAACCGACAGTATTAGGCTATATGAGATCACAACCTGAAGTTTTAAGAAAAACTTATCAGAACCGGGAAGTGTTCGTAAATCCGTTTATTGATTATTACCTGAAACATGATATCAAGAAGGTAATATTCTTCGGTTCAGGAACTTCCTATAACGTTTCAAATTTAGCAGCTTATTATTTCAAGCACTTGGTTGAAGTAGATGCTGAAGCTCAGTATCCTACGGTATATCTGAACTATGAATGTGCCAACAGAAATCAGTACATCAGAAATGAACAGATACTATGCGTGGGAATATCCCAGTCAGGGACATCTATTTCAACCGTTAAGATGATGGAGCATGCCAGAAAGCAGGGCTTCTCCACCTTGGCGATCACCTCAGATCTGAACAGCGAGATCACAAAACATGTTGATACTGTATGTGAACTGCTGGTAGGTCCGGAACTCACACCTCCTGAGACGAAGGGATATACGACATCTCTTATCAGTGTCTATCTGTGGGCTCTGGAACTGGCCAGGAAGCTGAACAAGGTCTGTGCAGTGGATTATGCAAAGGCCTGTGAAGAACTGGAAGACATGCTTTCAGACTTCGAAACTGTCATTACCGACAGTGAAAAATGGTACGAAAACGTTAAGACTACCATTCTAAACAGCAATCGCATCTACGTCTTAGGGTATGGCATAGACTTCGGTTCAATGCTGGAAGGAACCCTTAAGATCTCAGAGATGCTGCGTTATCCGACGGTGGGATGTGAACTCGAGGAGTTCATGCACGGCCTCACCACAACCTTGAAGGGTGACGTAACCATTCTGATGATCGGCAGCGATGAGGTTGAATTACCGCGAATGCTCGACATGCGCGAGGCATTCAAACGCTACACGGAAAGAGTTCATGTCATTTCCTGCGGCGATCTTATAAAGAACCCTGATGAAAGGGACATCATTTTCAAGAAGAAATACAACAAGTATATTGCTCCGCTGGCATATACCGTTCCAATGCAGTTCATCGCTGCAAAGGGCGCCAGAGATATCGGAATCGATACCAACATCTGGCCGTTTAACGACTTAAGCGGACATCTGAAGGAGGAAGAATAGATGATAGGTTTTATTGTTACCGGACATGGTAATTTCGCAACGGGAATTACTTCTGCAGTTACTTTGGTTACAGGCATTACAGATGGCGTCATAGCATGTGATTTTGATGACATGTCTTCATTTGATTCCATCAGAGTCAAACTCGAGAAGGCAGTTGAAGAACTGAAGGATTACGATGATATCGTTATCTTCTGTGACTTATTGAGCGGAACACCTTTCAATCAGGCTCTTGACATGAAGGTAAGCACCAATAATGAAAAAATCCATATTATCTATGGATCCAACCTGCCATTACTGATCGAAGCCATTCTTTCAGGCACAAACGGCGCTGACATGGAAAGAATCGAAGAAATCGTCGAAACTGCCAGGGGCAGCATCGGCATTGTTCAGGATAAAGCCGAAGACGAGGATGACTTCTAAAAGGAGAATGACTTCATGACAGAAAAGAAAGTTACAATGATCGACTACGTGCAGCAGACACCTGCACAGGTCAGATACAACGTTGAAAGAAGCAAGGAACTGACACAGTCACTTGTTGACGAATATACAGCAAGAGAATACAGGAGAATTATCATCGTTGCCTGCGGATCTTCTCATAACGGCTCATTATGCGGACTGCCGTTCTTACAGAAGGTCACCGGCAAGGAAGTACTGCTTATTCCGCCATTCACATTCGTTCATTTCAAGAACGATTTCTGCGATGACGACTTCATCGTTGTCGTTTCTCAGAGCGGCAGAAGCACCAACGCCATAGAGGCACTGGAACTGATCAAGGCCAGAGGCCACAGAACCATCGGTATCACCTCAGATGTCAACAGCGACTTCAAGGACATCTGTGATCTGACGATCGACTGGGGCGTAGGCGTTGAAACAGTCGGCTACGTTACAAAGGGTGTCGCTACCCTGGCAGAATACTTCATGCTGTTTGGCATTGAGGCACAGCTGGTAAAGGGCAAGATCACCGAAGAAGAAGCAGACTGCTATAAGAAGGAGATCCTGAAGTCCATGGAAGCTCACGAACAGCTTCAGGCTTCTACTCAGAAGTACATTGACTCCCATGTCAAGGAACTCTACAACATGCAGGAACTGTATGTCATTTCAGCAGGAGCCAACCTGGGAACAGCTACTGAAGCTGCTCTGAAGATCTCCGAAACAGTCAAGATACACGCAACGGTATACGAGTGCGAGGAATTCCTGCACGGACCTTTATATCCAATGACACCGAAGTACGGCGTATTGGCATATGACACGGGAAACAAGGCTGCCAACAGCAGAATTGAAGCCATCTATGAAGCCAGCAAGGGCATCTCAACAATGCCTATCCTGGTAAAGTGCGGCGAATGCGATGATCCTGAAGTCATCAGCACGAATGTAGAACTGATGGATGAGGTCATGCCGCTGGCATATCTTGCCGTAGCACCGCTGATCGGTGACTTCGCTTCCAGAAGACTGGAGGCTCAGGAAAACCCATTGCTGGAAGAATTCCAGAAGAAATGTGCAACCAAGAGCAAGAAGTATCCTAAGGAATTCGGACAGTGGTAAGATCCCGCAGAGGGAAATCAGAAGAATATGAATAGGATGCTTGAAGGCATTCTATTTGTTTTAGGAGGTATTATATGATCAATTTCGATGAACAGACCATTATCAGAAACTATGCATACATCTATGATCGCAGAAGCGAGATCGAAGCCATCGCCGATAAACTGTGCCTTGATGGATTTGATCTGCTGTTCTTCACGTCATCTGGCGGATCAATGGCGATGATGCAGCCGTTTGAACACTATGTAAACGTTTATTCAAAGATCCCGGTTGACAGCATGATCTCTGCAGATTATCTATTGACCGGCTGTAACCGTCTGACCAATAAGAGCGTTGCCTTCATGACTTCCAAGTCCGGAGACACCAAGGAAACCATAGAATGCGCCAGAAAGCTCAGAGCTGAGGGCGTAAGGATCGTTTCAGTCTGCGGTGTGGAAAACAGCCTGCTGGCCTCACTTTCCGACTATACCTTTGCCTACCTGGATGGACGTCCTCAGGAACTGGTATTCTATTTCATAATCGGCAAGATACTGTATAACAGAGGCTACTTCGCCGAGTATCCTGACTTTGCCGATAACCTGAAGAATCTGGGCAAGGCCCTTGCGAAGGTAAGGATTGCCTGCGATGAAAAGTGTCTGAAATACGCTCAGGATTACTGCCGTGAGCCATATAACATCTGGATCGGTTCAGGTGACTGCTGGCCAAATGCCTACTCATATTCAATGTGCGTTCTTGAGGAATCATTATGGGTAAGAACCAAGTCAGTTACTTCTGCAGACTTCTTCCACGGTACTTTGGAACTTGTTGAAAAGGATGTGCCTGTAACACTGGTCATGGGTGAGGGTGTTACCAGAAGCCAGGATGAGAGAGTCAGGAAGTTCGTTGAGAATCTGACAGATAAGTTTACCTGCTTTGATACCAGGGATTACGAACTTGAAGGCATCAAGGATGAATACAGAAAGTATCTTTCACCGGTAGTCATGGCAGCCATCCTGCAGAGAATCGGCAAGAACATGGAAGTCATTACCAACCATTCTCTTGAAATCAGAAGATACTACAGAAAGAGTGAGTATTAGAATGAGAAGCATCTGTGTCGGCGACAATGTCATTGACTACTATGTAAACAGCAGAGAAATGTATCCTGGTGGCAATAGTCTCAACGTAGCCGTTCATCTGGCCAGACTGGGAGCTGATTCTGCCTATCTTGGCAATATCGGCGATGATGAGATGGCCGGTGTCATTGTCAGAGCGCTTAAGGCCAATAATGTCTGCTTTGATCACTGCGTATACGTTGAAAACGGAACGACAAAGCACTGCAACTATGAGGTGATCGACGGCGAAAGAAGATTCATCAATGTTGAACTGGGAGACAACTGGTCAGGACCGATGGATCTGACGGAGGAACTGCTTGATTATGTCAGCAGCTTTGACGTTGTCATCTCCAACTGCAATGCCAAGATGCAGGATGAAATGAAGAAGATCAGCCGTCTTGACAGCATATATGTCTATGATTTCGGTGAAAAGGACAAGTACCACGTTGACGAGTACCTGGACCTTGTCTGCACCAACATGGATCTGGCCATGTTCTCACTGCCTCATCAGGAAGAGGAAAACGTCATCAGATTCTGTGACAGGATCAGAAGCAAGGGCGTGACCAACGTGCTTGTTACAATGGGCAGACATGGGCAGTATCTCTGTAATGAGAATGGCTGCGTGCATGGTGAAGCAAGGTACGTGGAAGCCGTGGATACCATGGGAGCCGGAGACTCATTCCTGGCAGCCTTCGTAAACCAGCTGTGTAATGCTGGCTGGAAAAAGGGTGAGGTACTCTGCAGGGAAAAGATCGAAGCTGCGTTTGACATCGCCAGTAGCTATTCACGTGACAACTGCCTGTCAAAGGGCGGATTCGGATTTGAAGTAAAACAGTAAAAAGCAGGAGTGATCCTGCTTTTTCATAAGGGAAAGCAGCCCCCGTGAGGGGACTGCTTTCTGACCTTGGGACAGTATGAAATATCCAGATCTGGCTAGATTCTGGTATCAACTAAATCTGTAAAGTCGTTGTCGGAGTTGAATGTCCTA
>ONPK01000053.1 GCA_900319675.1 uncultured Bacillota bacterium | reverse complement strand
CATTGTTCCGTTACTGCCGTTCATGGATGAAGACGACATTGAGGAACTGCCTGATGAGGCATTTGACGATGAGAATCTGTCAAAGGCATTATTGCCTTTCTGCAATGAGGAAACGGTAGCCAGGGCCTTCTACAAGGCTATGGACCGCAATGAGTCGCTTGCCCCATACATGCCGTTCATGGATGACGATGATATAAATGAAGGTTTCGTAGAAATGGTAAGGCGGGGTATCAATGAGAAAGCCTGTTATCCATTCGTTGATGATGATGGATGGCACAGAGTCCTGAAACTGTACATGGAGGGTGAAGTTGAATTTGATTTCGATGATGCCTACAGGTTCATGGACGATGATGACATAAAGACACTCTTCCGATTTGAAATGCGTAGAAGAAAGGAAGGCAGGGAGATGTAGTTCTCCCTGCTTTTCTTATGATCATCATGACTTAATACTTTTCTGAATAGGATTTCTTGATGTGAGTCTTGGTAAGGTTCATCGTCGCTTCAGCATAATTCTTTGAACAGTATATGTTAAACAGGATGTCTACCAGATTCAGTTGGGATATTCTGGATGACATTGTTCCACAGGAAAACAGTGATTCATTGGAACTGGAGTAAAGGGTTATGTTGCACAATTTTGACAGTGAACTCTCTCCATAATGGGTTATGGCGGCGCAGTATGCCTTATTTTCCTTAGCGATTTTAGCCAGTTCCAGCAATTCTGTAGTTTCTCCCGAGAAGGAAACAAAAAGGCAGAAATCTGCATCGGTACAGTTCAGGGCCTGTATCATCTGCGAATGGTACTCAGTCGTATAAAAGCAGGGCTTTCCCAGACGGGTCATCTTAATGTACATGTCATTGCATATGCATAATGATGATCCTAAACCGAATACATAGATGTTATGGCTGTCATGGATCCTGTCTACTATTGTCTCCAGGGCATTGTTATCAATCAAGTGGCGTGTATCATTCAGTGACTGAATATTGTTCTGTGTTGTCTTTTCTATTATTTCACTGATGGAATCCGTAGCCATGATCGGTGTTTCCAGGTGACTCTCTGTATCGCCAAAAGCCATGAGCTCAGCTAACAGGGCATGCTTGAACTCCTTGAAACCGCTGTATCCCAGATTCTTGCATAATCTTACTATGGAACTTGTTGATGAATATGATTCCTTTGCCAGTTCGTGTATTGACATTTTCGTGACTCGGTCGGGATTGCTGATGATGTAGTTGGCAATCTCCTTTTCTACTGTTGAAACGTTTGTGATGATTGATCTTAGCTGTACAATTGGTTTCATTTTCTGCTCTCCTTTACCAGTTTAAAGTCCCTTCATGAAACATTGTACCAAAGAAATCCGGAATAAATGAAATAATTTTGATAACTTTTATAATGAGTTTAGGTGAATGCGGAGGCGCACATATGGAAATAATAAACTACTTGCAGAAGTATGAAAGTCAGGTTGTGAATTTATGGAACCGCTGCTGTACTTTTGACAGCATTGATGTCAGGAAATTCCGTAAACAGGCGCTGTTTGATGATAACTTTGACCCTGCTCTGTCCTGGCTGGCCCTGGATGGAGAAAAAGTCGTAGGGTACATTCTGGCAACAAAGAGAAAATTCCCTTATCTGGAAAGGGGAACAGAACCAACCAGAGGGTGGATCAATGTGATCTTTGTTGACAGGGACTACAGAAATCAGGGAATTGGTCAGAAACTGTATGATCTGGCTGAGAACAAGCTGAAGGAAATGGGAGCAACCAACATTACATTAGGTGCCTACTCACCATCATATTTCTTCTTCGGACTGGATCCTGATCACTATCCTGAATCAATCAGCTTCTTTGAGAAAAACGGCTATAAGAGTTCGGAGCAGCATTACTCAATGGGTAAGGATCTGCACGGTTTTCAGATACCTGAAGCAACCAGGGCTAAAATGAAGGCTGCCGAGGAAAAGGGATACAGGTTCTTCAACTTTGATTACAGCTACTGTGTTGAGCTGCTTGAGTTCCTGAAGAATGAGTTTGGCGGCGGCTGGAAAAGAAATGCTCTTCTGGCCATGCAGGCAGGAATTGCTGAAGATGTTCTGGTACTGGTCACTGATCCGGAAGGTAAGATATGTGGCTGCTGCAACAGGGCAATTGACGGCAATCCGATGAGGTTTGGTCCGATAGGAATCGCTGAAAAGGAAAGAAATGCCGGCCTGGGCAGCATTCTGCTGGATTACACGTGCTTTGAAATGTGCAAGAAGGGCATCTACAGAATGTTCTTCATAACGACTGACGATCCGGGAAGAAGATATTACGAGAGAAACGGATTAACAGTGATCCGTAGGTTCATAACTTATAAGAAGGAGATATAGGATGAGCAATATAAAAAGAGTAGTTTCAATAGGAGCTCACAGTCTGGATGCTGAATTAATGGGCGGTCCGTTATTGCTGAGATATGCAAGACAGGGAGCACATGTAACATGCCTGCATGTTACTCAGGGCAGACTGGAAGATCCCAACGCTACAAAAGAGGAGTGCGAAGCATACCTGAAAACTCTTCTGGAACAGAACAGGATCGCGGCTGAGCATCTGGGTGGGGATTCACTCTGGCTTGGCTATGTAAGTTCCAACATGCCGTCAACAAATGAATTTGCCGATCGTCTGGAGAAGTACTTTACAGATGAAAAGGTTGATCTGGTAATTACGCACTGGCGTGGTTCAATGCATCCAAGACACATCAACACACATGATGCAGTCGTTACAGCCGTAAAGCACATGCACCAGAAAGGTTCTAACATAAAACTTGTCTATGGTGAGACCTTTGAGGATCTTGTTGGATTCATTCCGCAGTCATACTTCGTACTTACTCAGGAAGAAGTTGATCAGTGGTATAAGGCATTAAATACCTATACAGTCTTCAGAGGTGGCGTTAATGATTTCCCGTATCAGCAGTACTATCCGACAAATCTGAAAGTAAGGTCAATAGAAGCGGGAACAGACGGACCGACAGTATGCTACATGCATGCATCACTGATTGAAAATGAAATGTGGTAAAGGAGAATGACGGTGGGAAAACTGTATGTAAGAGTAGATGACCGTCTAGTTCACGGTCAGACCGTAATGGCCTGGGGACCGACCCTTGGCATAAAGGAAATAGTAGCTGTTGATGATGTCTCAGCTGCCAACCCGATGCTGAAGTCAATCATGACAATGGGGGTACCAAAGAATTACAAGACAAGCTTCGTCACAACCGCTGAAGCGTTGGATGTATTGGGTACGCCAAGTGAAAACACAAGATTGCTGATCGTCAAGTTTCCTTCAGTACTGGCAAAACTGAAGGACGTAATCGGCGACAGCGAGATGATATACCTTGGCAATATTGCCAAGAGAAGTGATACTAACCATCAGTTAACCGGAGCAACAGGAATTTTCTTCCTGTCAGACGAAGACATAAAGGTGATTGACGGGTTAGTTGAATCTGGATTAAAAGTCTGTTTCCAGCAGTTGCCAACAACCAGCATGACAACATGGGCAGACTTTAGAAAATCAAAATAGAAGGATAAAAAATAGTTAAAGGAGAGAATTATGAGTACAATTCAGATTATCTTTGTTGCATTATTCGTCTACCTTGGCTCAATCGGCTCAATTGTCGGTAATACCATTGGCTGGTACGCCTTAGGCAGACCATTAGTTGCTTCATTTGTCGTCGGCATTATTACCGGTGATGTACAGGATGCCATGGTAGTAGGTATACCGTTACAGATCATGTACATGGGTTCAGTAACTCCAGGCGGCGCCGTAGCATGGGATTTGTCATATGCAACATACATTGGAACTGCTGGAGCTATCATGTTCGGTAAGGGTGCTGGTCCTTCAGAACTGATTGGCTATGCAGTACTGTTTGCAGGTATTGGCGGATTTGTAGGTCAGCTGATGTGGAACCTGTCATATGCATTGAACCTGCCGTTGAACAGACTTGCCAAGAAATACGCTGATGCAGGCGATACAAAGCACATGTATATTCCTAACGTCGTTGGCGGACAGCTTATCGGCTTTGCCTGCAGATTCATTCCTGCAGTAATAGTTCTGTCAGCGTTGAACCTGGGTTCTGCACAGGCAGATTTTGCCAACATGATCCCTGGCTGGCTGACTCAGTTCTTGTCAGTATTCGGCGGAATGATGGCAGCTCTTGGAATGGGCATCATCCTGTCATTCTTAGTAAAGAAGGGCTGGCATTATGCAGTATTCCTGGCAGGATTCATACTGGTAACTTATTTCAATTTATCAACAATGGCAGTAGCCGTTATAGCAACGATCGTTGGTGTTGTCTTCTATGCTGCATCAACAAAGGAGGCTTAGTATATGAGTGAAAAGAAAATTAGCCCAAAGACATTAAAGAAGTCTTTCCTGAACTGGTTCTTCTGGAATGGATGTTCACAGCAGGCTGAATCAATGCTCGGCATGGCATTCGGTCAGGCAATGGCACCGGTAATTGAAGAATTATACGATACAAAGGAAGACAGAGCAGCAGCTCTGAACAGACATATCACTCTGTTTAATACCGAATCACAGGTTGGCTCAATCTGTAACGGTATCACATGCGCACTTGAGGAATCACTGGCAAACGGACAGTGTACTCCAGAAGTAATCGAGTCAGTCAAGGTTGCCCTGATCGGACCGACAAGTGCAATCGGTGACTCCCTGTGGGTCGCAACCATCATTCCAATCTTACTGACGATCTGTCTTTCGATTTCTGAAGCAAGTCCGTCAACTTCCTGGGTAGGGTCAGTATTATATCTCATCATTTATCCTGTTGGAACATGCATCTTAAGCTGGAATCTGTTCAGATTAGGATACAAGTCAGGATTAGAAGGTTTACAGAATTTAATGGCATCAGGAAAGCTTGATAAGCTGACCGAGACATTGACACTGGTAGGTCTGATCGTTACAGGCGCATTGACTGCTTCATTCGTATCTGCATCATTACCGATTCAGATCACAAAGGAAGTAGCAGACTACACCGGCGCAGAAGTTGTTTACAACACAGTTGTCCTGTTCAATGCAGACAACATGCTCAATAGCATCTTCCCGAAGATTCTGCCTTTGGGATTAACCTTACTGGTTTACTATCTGTATTCAAAGAAGAAATGGTCTCCAATGAAACTCATGGGACTGATCGCTATATTGGCAGCCGTTTTAACTGCTGTTGGTAAGGCATTCGGAGTTTACTAGTCATTAAGGTAATCAGGAACCAAAAATCCGGAAAAAGAGACAAGTCGATTATTGTGAGTATAGATGATTCCTCCTTCTGTGAGTAACATGCAGAAGACCTTTGTCTCTTTTGAGCAGCCGTAACAGGCTGCTTTTTTCTGCGGCAATGTAGCCGGGATTGCCATGTTTTATTCTGCAGTATGGTTTGTGATATAATGCATGTGGAAACATTGAACATTAATAGACAAGCAGGTGTTATATGAAATACAAGATGAACGTTTTAAATGTGAACCGCACCATCGAGTGCAAGAACGGTGCCAGAATTGAGGAGGTACTGAATGAGGTATCTTCTGAACTGCCGTATCCGGTCTTTCTGGCCAAGTACGACAATGCGTACAGATCTCTGACGCATAAGATCCATCATGACGGCGTATTGGAATTCCTTGACTTGCGTAATCAGGAAGCCTGGCTGGTATACCAGACTTCTCTGGTACTGCTATTCATCAAGGCTGTACATGACGTATTGGGCAACAAGGTCCTGGTAAACGTGAAGAATGCCCTTAACAAGGGAATATTCATCACCATTACCCACAGACTGAATGAGGAGATCCTTGGTGACATCAGAAACAGAATGAGAGAACTGGTTGATGCCGATGTTCCGATCCGCAAGGAACACATGACCAAGGATGCTGCTCAGAAGCTGGCCATCAAGATGAAGCAGATGGAAACCTTTGACATGCTGCACAACATTACCAACATCGATGACATTGAGATCTACTCATTACAGAATGAAACGCAGATCTTCTACAACAGCATCGTTCCTTCAACGGGATACCTGCAGCTGTTTGACTTAAGGCTGTTCCGCAACGGACTGATCCTGCAGTATCCTCATCCTGGTGATCCCGGATCAATTCCGGAGTATGAGGAACAGAATCAGATGTACGATGCCTTCTCCGAAGCTACCAGATGGGGTCAGCTGACGGAGATAAACTACGTTAACGAGCTGAACAGAAAGATCATCTTTGATGAGCTTGATGACGTATTCCTGATGCAGGAAGCATTGCATGAGAAGAAGATCAGCGACATCGCTGACATGATCAAGGAAAGAAAGAGCAGGGTAGTACTGATCTGCGGACCAAGCAGCAGCGGCAAGACGACCTTCGCCAAGAGACTGTGCATACAGTTAAGAGTAAACGGCTTCAAGACCCTGTACATGGGAACTGATGACTATTACAAGGAATTCTCCGAGAGAGTATACGATGAGAACGGTGAGCCTGATCTGGAAAGCATCAGGGCAATTGATACCGATCTGTTTGCCCGTAATATAAATGATCTGCTGGATGGCAAGACGGTAGACCTGCCGCACTTTGACTTCGGTAAGAAGGGCAAGGTTTACGGCCAGAGAATAACCAAGCTGGAAAACAACCAGCTGATCGTAATTGAAGGAATCCATGCGATGAATGACAAGTTGTTGGAAAACATCAATGAGAAGGAAGAATTTAAGATCTATATCTCTCCGTTTACCCCATTGGCCATTGACCATCATAACCGCATCTCGGCTACCGATGCCAGAATGTTAAGAAGACTGGTCAGAGACTTCAAGTTCAGAAACTGCGATGCTCAGGAAACCATCAGGACCTGGCCAAAGGTCAGAACCAGTGAGGATGTAAATATCTTCCCGTACATCTCCAAGGCAGACATATTCTTCAATTCAAACTGCCTGTATGAACTGGCTGTGCTGAAGAAGTATGCCGAACCCCTGCTGAAGAGGGTAAGCCGTAATGAGCCGGAGTATGGTGAAGCTCAGAGAATGCTCAGCTTCCTGAAGTACTTTGACTGCATTTACGATGAATCAAGGATCCCGAACAACTCAATTCTGAGGGAATTCGTCGGCGGTTCAGTTATCGTAAAATAACGGGAATTTGCATAATCCTGATACATTGGTGTATAATTGTACTCACCTTCGGGTAAATGACCCGAAAAGGAGGCAGAATGCGCAGAATCGCTGTTGTGGTAACCGTATTTGCCATCATCCTGTTTGGCGGGAACGTGGAAAGCGGCTACATGAAATATCTAGCTGAAGACAAGAAAATGAGTCTGGCTGACACCAGGGATTCTTTAAGTGTGACCTTTAACGACATCGCCTTCCTGGAATATGGATCTGACAGCTATGACACCATGGATGCCGTTGAAGAGGCTAAGGGAGAACTTGAAGTATCCCAGGCTCAGGTAAATACTGACAAGGTTGGTTTTGAAAACGTTACCTACACTGTAGGAGCCACCGACAAGTACGGTCAGGAAGTTGAGAAGTCATATGTCAGAGGCGTATTCATTCAGGATACCGTCGGGCCGGAAGTTGAACTGGAGCAGGATGAGGTAGTCATCAAGCTGCAGGATGATTTTGATCCAAAGGACTACGTTACCAGTGTAAGTGATGTTGTTGACGGCGAACTGGAATACTCCGAAGAGTTATTGCCGGGAACCTATACCATTACCTCAGACGTCAATGTTGACTATCTGGGAACATATACCGTAACGGTAGATGCCATGGATATCAACGGCAATACCGATTCAGACAGCTATACGGTAATTGTCAGAAGAGACACCTACAACCATGTATGGAACGGCGTAAAGCTGAATCCGACACTGGGTACGATATGGGGCCCTTCAGGCAAGGAGACATATTATAACCTGCCGATGGGCGGCGTAGTTGCCATCATGAGAAGAATGGGCGTTACGGGTGAATACTGGGTAAGAGAAGACGGCGTTAAGATGCTGGGTGACTACATCATGTGCGCTGCCAACCTGGAACTGCATCCGAGAGGAAGTCTGGTTGAAACCAGCCTGGGTACGGCAATGGTCTGCGATACCGGAGCATTCGCCATGTATAACTACTATCAGATAGACATAGCTGTCGACTGGTAAGAATAATAAAAGACAATGATCAGATCATTGTCTTTTTTATGCTTTAGTATGCAGAACGCTTCTCAATCAGTTTTCTGATAAGAATGACGATGCCCCAG
>ONPK01000004.1 GCA_900319675.1 uncultured Bacillota bacterium | reverse complement strand
GTTTGACTGTGATGTGGTCATTACCAATGGCCTGTCTCTGGATGATAACGCCATGGAAATGATAAAAGCAGCGGCAGACAGGCAGGGAGTAGTGGTGCTTACTGATCCCGATCATCCCGGTGAGGTAATACGCAAGGCCGTAATGGAGATCGCTCCCAAGGCCAGACATGCCTTCATAAACAAGGAAGACGCCATCGGCAAGCGAAACGTAGGCGTTGAATACGCCCGTGACCAGGCCATAATTGATGCGCTGAACAACTGCGTTGTCTTTGACAGCAGAAGTGAAAGCATCAGCTGGCAGCAGTACTGCGACCTGGGCATAATCGGCAACAGTGAATCAAGGGAAAAGGTGTGCCGTCACTTTCATACCGGCCACTGCAATAACAAGACCCTCTTCAAGAGACTCAACATGCTGGGTGTTACCTATGAAGAGATAAGGGAGATCCTGAAATGATGGAAACCATAGCCAACATTACGACTGTCAGAAATCTGCTTGACGAATACGATCTGAAGGCCAAGAAGAAATACGGCCAGAATTTTCTCGTTGATGAGGAAACGGTAAAAAAGATCGTAGACGAGGTTGATGATGACAGTTTTGTTCTGGAGATAGGACCGGGATTAGGAGCCCTGACTCAGAAGCTGGTCAGGAAGGCTCACAGGGTAATTGCCTATGAGATAGACAGTGATCTGGTAAGGGTGCTGAATGACATCTTCAGAGAAGAAGAGAACCTGGATGTCAGAAATAAAGACATCACGGAGGTTGATCTTGGTGAGATCATCAGACAGGAATCTGATGGCAGAAGGTGTACGGTAGTTTCCAATCTGCCTTATTACATTACCACCGACATTCTGAATCAGGTATTCTGCAGCTCAGACGATGTTGAAAAGGTGATCGTAATGATGCAGAAGGAAGTGGCGATGAGATTCGTTAACAGGACTGACAGGAAGGATTACAATGTCATAAACGTTCTGGCAGATCTGTACAGTGACTATGAACTTGTCTGCAGGGTCGGGAAGCACTGCTTCTATCCGGTACCCGGAGTTGACAGTGCCGTGCTGAAATTTGAACTGAAGAACGACAGAGTTGACATGGCACTCGTTGAGTTCATCAGAGACTGCTTCAGTAACCGCAGGAAGCTGTTGCTTAGCGTACTGAAACAGAAGGGTTATGGCGTTGACGCTGAAACATTTGAGAAGATTGGGTTAAGTGAAAAGGTCAGAGTTGAGGATCTTAGCGGTTCTGACTTTGTAAGACTGTATGAGGTCACAAGATGATTGAAAAGGCATATGCGAAGATAAACATCAGCCTGAACATAATAGGCAAAAGAGCAGACGGCTATCACGAGCTGGACATGATCATGGTTCCCGTAAGTCTTTACGATACCATCTACATGAACAGGGATGAAGAAATGTCCTTTGAGTCTAATACGTCTCTTGGCTGGAATGAGGGAAATCTCATGTACAGGGCTGTGGAACTGATGAAGGACAGGTTTGATCTGAAGTCCAATTACAGGGTAAGGCTGATAAAGCGAATTCCGGAGCAGGCAGGCATGGCCGGGGGAAGCGCCGACTGTGCAGCCGTATTAAGACTCATCAACAGACTTGAGAAGCTTGGCCTGACGGACGAACAGCTGGCAGAGATCGGAGTAAGCCTGGGAGCTGACGTACCGTTCTGCGTTCATCAGAAACCGGCCAGAGTTCAGGGCATAGGTGAGAAGATCAGGCTGCTTGGTGAACATGACAGATATGATGTCATCATTGTCAAGCCATCTGAAGGAGTAAGCACGGGCAGGGCCTTTGCCCTGGCTGACAGTTCAGAAGGTGAGCATCCGGACATGGATAAGGTTGAGGAGTGCTACCTTAAGCAGGAAGGCCTGGAAAAGGTCATGGGAAATACTCTCCAGAAACCGGCAATAAGCCTTGTTCCGGTCATTGGAGAGATCATCGAAGAGGCCAGATCAGCCGGATTTGACAAGGTTCTGATGACGGGAAGCGGTTCGGCCGTATTCATGCTCATTGATGGAAATGAGAATGTCAGAAAAATGATGAATCAATATCAAAAAAAGTACAAATTCGTCACCAAGTGCCATATTATATAGGTAAATTGGTGTATAATTATGAAGTAGTTTCATGGAGGAGCTTATGATTTCAGCTATAGTAATGGCAGCCGGCAAGGGTACAAGAATGCGTACGGCACATGCCAAGACAATGCACAGAGTACTGGATAAGCCGATGCTGGTACACATCTACGATACTCTGAAGAAGGTCGGTGTTGATGACACCGTATTCGTAATTGGCCATGGTGCTGAGGAGATAATGACCTACTTTGGCGACAGTGTCAGATATGCCATTCAGAATCCGCAGTTAGGCAGCGGCCATGCCGCAATGCAGGCAACGGCTCTGAAGAATAATGTCGGAAAGACATTCATTATCAACGGTGACTGTCCGATGATCCAGCCGGAAACCTACCGCAGAATGCTGGAAATGGCTGAAGAGTATCCACTGGTTCTTCTGACAACGGAACCTGATGATGCCGCAAGTTACGGCAGGATCATCAGAAATGCCGAAGGCACCGTTCTTAAGATCGTAGAGAAGAAGGATGCCAATGAAGAGGAACTGAAGGTCAGGGAGATCAATGCAGGAATCTACTGTGCTGATAACGAACTGTTATGGAAGTATCTGCCTGAAATCGAAAACAACAATGCCCAGCATGAATATTACATAACAGATCTGGTAGAAATATTCAGAAGGCACGGTCACAAGGTTGGAGCCTGCTCGGGAGACTGGAAGGAACTGTCCGGAATCAATAACCGCAGGGAACTCGCCGCAGCTACCGCCTGGTTACAGAAGAAGATCAATGATCACTGGATGGACATGGGTGTAACGATCGTTTCACCGGAGACCACATTCATATCTCCGGATGCTGAGATCGGTGCTGACACGATCATCTACGGAAATGTCAGGATCGAAGGAAGAACGGTCATCGGTGTGGAGAATACCATTACCGAGGGAACATACATTCTTAATTCCAGAATCGGTGATTTCAATAACATCATTTCATCAAGACTGCTGAATGTCACGGTTGGGGATCGTGAAACCGTTGGACCATGGGCAGTTCTGGATGATACCGGGAAATCTGAATAAGGCATAACAAATTAAAAAAGAAGAGGGAGTACAGGGGAATGGATAATATCGTAGTATTTTCTTTAACATCAAGTAAAAATCTGACAGCAGAAATCGTCAAGTATCTTGGCATTGAAGAAGGAAAAATTGATGTAAAGCATTTCGCAGATGGTGAGATCCTGATCGAACCGGGTCAGTCAGTAAGAGGCAAGCATGTATTCATCATTCAGTCTACATGCAATCCCGTAAACGAGAATCTCATGGAGGTACTGATTGCGCTTGATGCCGTAAGAAGAGCAAGCGCCAAGGAAGTTACCTGTGTAATTCCATATTTCGGCTATGCCCGTCAGGACAGAAAGGCAAAGCCAAGACAGCCAATCACATCAAGACTGGTAGCTGACCTGTTGCAGGCAGCCGGTGCTGACAGAGTCATCTGCATGGACCTGCACGCTACTCAGATCCAGGGTTTCTTCAAGATCCCTACCGATAACATGACTGCCATGGACATGCTCGGCCAGTATTTCAGAAACAAGAATCTGAAGGACGTAGTCGTAGTATCACCTGACCATGGCGGAGCAACAAGAGCCAGAACCCTGGCCGACAGCATTCACAACGCTCCTATCGCCATCGTTGATAAGAGACGTACCCAGCCAAACGTTGCCGAGGCAATGAACCTGGTTGGTGACGTTGACGGTAAGGACTGCATCATTGTTGATGACCTGGTAGATACAGGCGGATCACTGATCGGCTGCATCAAGATCCTGAAGGATCACGGTGCAAGAGACATCTACTGTGCAGCTACTCACGGCGTATTCTCACATAACGCCCTGGAAAGAATTGCGAACAGCGAGATCAAGGAATTCGTCGTAACCAATACCATTGAATTAACGGAAGAGCAGATGAAGGCTGTTCCAAACCTCAAGGTACTGTCAGTAGGATTCATGCTGGCCAAGACAATTGAAGCCATCAGCACGAACAATCCTATTTCCAACGTATACAATATGTTCCACGAGAACTAGAAGACAAAATGAAAAGCAGACCTGTGTCTGCTTTTTTTGTGACAATTATTTACTGCTCTGGAATGTCTTCAATGCTGCCAGGAACATGCTGAGACTTATACTCCAGCCAGCCCTTCAGAATGAAGAAACCGAAGAACAGCAGTCCCATGTAAGGCGGGATCAGCCAGGAAATGATGATGGCAGTAATGACGTAGGCGACAAGAATGAGCGTTCTTCTACTTTCCATAAAGAACGTTTCTTTCAGCTTCGCTCAAAGGCTTGTCCTTGATGCCGTTATCAGCCTTGGCACTGTTTGCCTTGGAATAGGCCTTGGAATAGTCATAGTGCTGCTGGTGATTCAATTCAGTGTTATTCTTTTCAACTGTCTTCCAGGCAGGGTTGTTAATGACGGTTCCCTTCCTCTTGTTCATCTTGGCAAAGGAAGAAATGATGGTCGCAAATACGATGAAGAAAATCACAAAACTGAAAATGGTCATTATGATCGGAATAATTCTGTAATATACCATGCTCATGATATCACTCCTCTCCATAAATATAATACCATAATTAATTTAAGAATTATGTGAAATGGTATCTGTCGGATATCAAGGAATTTCTCAATCATGATATAATAGGTCTAAGGTAAAACAGAGATGAGAGAAAAGATCATACTGGCACCCGGAGCCAACAGAACGGAACTCTTGAGAAGCCTTGCCCTGTACGGTAAGGGTTCTTTTGGTGTGAGAATATACAATTCAGCCTATTCTCTGGCCAGTGACATGTTACTGAGAAGAGGAATCGTCAATGACGATGTCATGACGGACCGCGAAGCCGTCTATCTCATCTTCAGATGCATGAAGTCAGTAAAGGCCTTTGATAACTCTTCATTTACCGATGCCATCAACATGGCAGGATCATTCAGCACGCTCAGAAAGCTGATAACGGCAGATGAGACTGCACAGATGGAAAGACTGGTCAGGGAAAGTGACTTTGCCGCAAAGAACAGCAGTTTTCTGGAGGTATTCAGAGAATACCGCAATTCCCTGAATGGCAGAAAGGATTCCATGGATGTCATCAGACAGGCCGTTGAAACCGTCAGAGGCATCGATGCTGAATTCATCAGCTTAAGCGAATTCCCGTTACTGCCTCTGGAAAGGGAATTGTTAGGCAGGTTATCGGATAACAGCGCAAGTGAGATGAGCGTCAGAGAACTGTTCGGGCTGGAAGAAAAGCCATACCATGGTATCAGATATATAAGGGCATATGGCAATTCCAATGAAATTGAGAATACGCTTAATTACATTTTTGAGAATGAAATAAATCTTGATGACTGCATCATCGCCGTGACTGATCAGAACAAATACGGCCAGCTGATGCTGGAATACAGTCAGAAGTACAGCATTGACGTTGCCTTTGCGGGCGGCATCAGCATTAACAACACCAGTCCGGCAGGACTGTTAAGACTGTACCATCAGTGGGATGTCAGCGGCTATCATGGCGTTGATGCCTTATGGGACATGCTGAATTCTCCGTGTTTTGATCTTGAAAAGCTTAAAGGCAGATTGGGCAGTGAAGTGAGCCGCGTATCATTAAGAAATACCCTGGACAGGGCAGGTCAGCTTAAGTTCAGCCCTGATCCTGATGAAAACAGAGAAAAGGCTGAACAGTTCATTCCGCTGATTACGGAAAAGGACAGGGTCAATGCCGACATGCTCAGGATTCTGGCTGAGGAACTGGGCAGGGACGTCTGCTCATTCCTGACTGAATACTCCGTCAGAAATAACGGAAGTGATGAGGAAGCTCTGCGCATCATGACAGACATGATAAACGGCTACCTGGAATACAATCCTTCCGGCAGTTATACGGACATAATGGAAAACATTCTCTCTTCAGGTGTTAACAGAAGCGTGAGCAGGGAGGAAAGTCTGACATTAACCAGTATCAGAGGTGCTCTTTCATCATGCCGCAGACACCTGTTTGTACTGGGGCTTTCAGCCAACAACTTCCCCAAGGCAGCCAGGGAGAATTACCTTCTGCTGGATGAAGATCTGAAGCTATATGGTGAGAACGTTCCGGATTCTGCTTCGCTGACGGAAAGAAAGAAACAGGAGCTGCATGACCTGCTGAAACTTTATTCATCACTGGACAACGACATCACGCTGTCATACTCATGTTATGACATGGCTGGCATTAAGGAGGAGAACGCATCTTCCGTTCTCTTTGAGATATATCAGAAACAGTACCCGGGCAATACGATTGAGGATTATGAGAAACTGCTGAAGGAAAGTGAAACCTCCTATCTGCAGAACAGGCTTTCACTGTCCTCTCAGGTTCTGAATTCACTGGGCAGTGATCAGGTCATTGAGGGCATACCGCAGGGAGATGTCATAACCGTGCCGTATGATGGTAAAAGGACCTTCTCTCCTTCCGCTCTGGAGGTATTCTTCGGCTGTAAGAAGAGATTCTATCTTTCCAGCATTCTGGGCATTGAGGAACCAGACCCGGATGATCCGTTTACGGTCATTGATGCCAGAGACATGGGGACGCTGGTTCACTCTGTCATGGAATACCTGGCTGATCATCCCAAGGTCAGCGAAGGGGAATTTGCCAGACATGCAAGGCAGATGTTTGATGAATACCTTAAGACCAGAACTCCTGTCAACAAGGAGATGGCTGATTCTGCCAGAACGGAATTCATGGACATGGCTGTCAAGGGATTCAGGAACGACCCGCATAATGAGGTCATAGCGGCTGAGGAAAAGTTCTCAGTCATGCACTGGGACAGCGGCATTGGCATATACGGGTATCCTGACAGAGTTGAAATAGATGAAAACGGGCAGTATCTCATCGCTGACTACAAGACCAAGAGAAGATACGACCATAAACCTGATGACATAGATACCTGTCTTCAGGTCGTTCTTTATGCCTACATGATGAGTCACCGCAAGGAAAACAAACTGCCGATATCATACTGTACATACAGGTATCTGCGTTACAATGAACCGGTAAACTGCCGTTATGATGCTGACATGGAGAATCAGCTGAAGGACAAGTTGCTGGAAGTCAGGGATGCGTTGGACAGCGGCCGTTTCCCATGCACGGATAATGAGGATAACTGCCGTTACTGCAAATTCGCTTCAATATGCGGAAAGAACAGGGGAAGCGAGGTGTCGGACAATGAGTGACGATCTGGCCCGTAATGAGATAATCAGTAAGGTCAACGGAAACTTCTTCGTTGAAGCCGGTGCCGGTTCCGGCAAGACCACCATTCTGGTTGAGAGAATGGTATCCATGGTGGAACAGGGTTTTCCTGTGGACAGGATCTGTACCATTACCTTTACCAAGGCCGCAGCGAATGAGTTTTATGCCCGGTTCCAGAAGAGACTTTCCGAAAGAAGCCGTGACGAACACAATGAACACCGTCATGCCGGTCAGCTGGGTGAGCAGAGCGAAGAAACGAAGGACAGATGCCAGAAGGCACTTCTGAACATCGATTCCTGCTTCATGGGTACCATTGACTCCTTCTGTAACATGATCCTGTCAGAGCATCCGCTGGAAGCAGGCATACCAGCCAACTCAACCGTTGTTGAGGAGGAAGACATAGTTGAAAGATATCTGCAGGAATTCTCGCAGATAATGATAAATGATGATTACGCTGACTTAAGAAGAAAGTATCAGCTGTTCATAAATACGCAGGTCAACCCGGTTGCCGTATTCAGGGCAGTTCTGTCAACGGTAATCCAGATCAGGGATGCCGAGTTCGTCTTTGACAGACCTGACGATACCGGCATCGAAACGAACTACGGCAAGGACAAGAAGGACATCGTCAGACTGTTAAGAAAGCTTCTGGAGGATCCTGAAGTCGGATACATGAGCAATCAGGATTCGGCAAAAGCGTGGGAAGCACTGTTACAGAGGAGAGACGGACTTACCGAATATAACTGGGACAGATACTTTACCTATGTTCTGAGCAGCCTCAAGAGCATCAGAAAACTGAGGGTAAAGCCGTTTGAGGGCATTGAGGATTACTTCGGACCGGCCTTTGCCAGACTGCAGCCGCACATGACCCGTAACAAACTGACCTGGTATGAACTGGCTGAGGAAGGATTCCAGGACATTGTGGATGGCATGACAGACTATCAGGCCAGGATCGCTCTTGACTTTACCATCGAATGCATGAACCGGATGGCTGAAGTATTGAGAAAACAGGGGAATCTGGCCTTCTTTGACTATAAGCTGTATCTCAGGAACATGCTTAAGGAAGACGCAGCAGGAGATAATAAGCTTACTGAGCACATATATAACAGACACAGTTACTTCCTGATCGATGAGTTCCAGGATACTGACCCGATGCAGGCGGAGATATTCTTCTATCTGGCTGCTCAGAAGCATGATCCGGACTGGCGGAAATGCGTTCCTCATCCCGGTTCACTGTTCATCGTCGGTGACCCCAAGCAGTCAATCTACCGTTTCAAGAATGCCGACGTGGCTTCATTCAAGAACGTCAGAAGCCTGTTCAATGGAGATAACGGCGAAGTCGTTAAACTGACGTCTAACTTCCGTTCAACTTTTTCCCTGCATCAGTGGTTCAATCACGTATTCGGTGACTGCCTATTGGCAGGTGATACCGAAGATCAGAGCAGATATGAACCCATCAGCAATAAGGACAGCGATGACGGCTATGAAACAGGTGTCTACGGCTATCAACCGGCAGACGCCGATGATGATTCATCAGAGGTCATGGACATCATCAGTACTCTCGTTGACAATCCTGAGATAGTCATTGGTGATAACAGAACTGTAAGTTACAGGGACATCATGATCATCACCGCTGCCAAGAAGCAATTGTCCAGATACGTCAATGCCTTTACGGCAGCCCATGTCCCATTCAGAGTTGAGGGAGACATTGACTTCAATGAATGCCCGGCCCTGAGGGACCTTGTGGCCGTATACAAGGCAGTGGCCTGTCCGGATAACAACCTTTACATATATGAAGCTCTTACCAGCAGGGTATTTGCCATGGATGATGAAACGGCCATGGCGATCCGCGATGACATCAAGAGAGTTAAGAGCAGTGGAGCATTTACTTCAGAAAATGACATGGCTGGAAGATTCATTGATCTGCTGAACAGGTATTCGACAGTCAGAAATAAACTCACGCCGTCAGCCTTACTGGCACAGCTGATGGATGAATTAAGAATATTTGCGGTATCCGGAAATCATGACATGGAATACGTCTATTACGTTCTGGAACTGTTAAGAGAAAGTGAAGCTGCCGGTGAGGTGGCATCCGTTCAGGAAGCCGTGGTCTTCCTTGAAGAGCTCATGAGCAATGAGCGCAAGCTGGAAAGATGTGCTTCCCTGGAGAAGAACGACAACAGGATCCATCTGGCAAACCTGCACAAGGTCAAGGGACTGGAAGCACCTGTGGTCATTCTGGCAGGTACCAGAAAGCGCGGAGGGACCAACAGGCCTGACAAGAGAGTGGAGTATGTCGGCGATGTACCAAGATGCTACATGTTCGAGGTCAATAAGGATAACGTCTATCTGGCCTACAGGGATAAATACGATAAGAAGGAAAAAGAGAAGGGATCACAGGAAGCCGAGAGGATCAGACAGCTTTACGTTGCGGCCACCAGAGCCGGAAGGATCCTGATAATCGGTGAAGCCAACCCCTGGAAGGATCTGGCGCAGTTCGCTGAGAATGACTTCTTCAGCAGCTTCAGCACGAAGGAGAGCCAGCCGTTTGTTCCTGAAACGGTCAACGGGGCAAGACTGTATGATGAGGCTTCGGGAATCATTACGGATGACTCCGTCAGCAGAACATCAGGCATTCACATTCATAAGCCAAGCGACATTGAATATGACAGCATCGTAAGCGAACCGTCAGCAGTCAATACCAAGAGGAATCCGAAACTCATAGGTACTCTGGTTCACAGACTCATGGAAGTACTCGTTAGTTCACGCAATGCCGTTGATGCTGATGCGATCATAGCTGACATGTGCAGAAGACTTGATGAGGAAGATGATTACTACTCTGGCATTCTGCAGAAGGTAAATGACAGGATACAGCGTGGCGGCTACCCGCAGAGTAACGGTGGAAAACAGGACATCCTGAATGAACTGCTGAACGCTGATGAAGTGTACTGTGAAGTGCCGTTCTCCTATCAGAATTCCCCCGGCAGCATTACAACCGGCATCATCGACGTGCTTTACAGAAAGGGCAACGAATGGTTCATCGTTGACTACAAGACCAACGCAGAAGGTGAAGGACTGGATGAGGAATACGAAAGTCAGCTTGCTGAATACAGAAGGGCATTCAGAGAGCAGATGGGTTCAGACTGCAGTGCCCGAATCTACCACATAGATACGCTTTAAGAGAAATGTTTCCGTAGCATTTCTCTTTTTTTTATTTTTTCCTGAGATATATAATATTTCCATGAAATCTATTTGGTTACATCCGCAATACTACACTCTGTTTTCCTGCAAGGCCGATAAGTGCCGGCACAGCTGCTGCAGCAGCTGGAAGATTCCGGTATCACACAGGGAGTATGAAAGACTCATAAACATGGAATGCTCTGATGAACTGTACAGAAGGGTTCAGCAGGCCTTTGAAGTGCCTCAGGTAGTAACTGAGGACGTCTTCCGTTATATCTGTTTCAACTGGCTGGGGGAGTGCCCGATCCAGGATAAGGGACTGTGTGCTCTTCACAGAGAAAAGGGTGAGGGCTTTCTGCCCAAGATCTGCCGGCTGTATCCCCGCAGCTTCAAGAGCATCAACGGCATCAACTGCGTATCATGCTCAAGTTCATGCGAGGCAGTAGTTGAACTGCTTTATGATCGTGACATGATGAATGTTACGGAAGAACTTATGGAAGGGGAGCCGGAGATCAGATATCAGATCGAGGACATTGACATGCAGAAGAGGATACAGGAAATTATTCAGGACAGGTCAACCACTCTGGCTGAAAGCCTGCAGAGCATCTGCAGACTGATCAATGAGGAAGAGTTCATGCGTGACTATCTTTCCGGTGACGATCCTCTGGGAAAGGCGTTAAGTGTATTGGACAGACTTGCCGGTTCGAATGACCGTCTTGAGGAAACCGCAATGCCCATCGTGGAAAGATACCGCAGCGAGCCATCTTCATATGAAGATGACAGAAAATCATTTGAACGGGATTTCCCCGGGTGGATGGGCTTCTTTGAGAGGGTGATCAATAACTCCATGATGTATGAGTGCTTCCCGTTTGTGGACAGGCGCTTTGACAGGACTCAGGCATACAAGGGCTTATGCGTCTGTTACGGACTGATGAGAATCATCTGCATCGGCAACCATCATTTCCATCAGGATAAGGACAGTCTGATCGATGCGGTGAGCGCCTTGTTCCATCTGGTTGACCATACTTCCTTCTACTACAACGTATCGGTTCTGACGGACAACGCTGCCGTTATGATAAGACTTTAATTACGGGACAGGTAATACCTGTCCTTTTTTTGAGACAGAGGGGTAGACTTTTGCCATTGAAAGCGTTTACCTGATGAACTATAATGAAAATGTCATAAGAATATTATGATAGAGGGGTTAGTATGGCAGTTTATGAATTTTTGAGCGGCAAGGCTCAGGGCTATTTTTTTAATGGCCTTTTGGCAGATTTTCTGGATAAAGACGAGCAGTTTGAACAGTATCACGGTTTCCTGGCAGAAATCGACAGCATGGCTGAGGACGTAAGAGTATGTGCCGATCTGCCGGTCAAGATCAATCACAGAACGATTTCCAATCAGATAATCAGGTATAAGGATTCATTCAAGTTACCTGAGGGATACTTAAGAGTACCGCTTATCATTTACTGGAAGAGAGAAGAATTAGAGAGAGCGATCGTATTACTTACTACGACTTACATAGAAGCCAAGGGATGTTACTACTGCATGACTGAACCAGATTCAGCGTTCAGTGAATGCCGTAATGACATGATCGCAATGTGCCTGCAGGACAGTTCTCTGGCAGACATCAAGAAGGCATTCGCCGAGATGGACGGCGGAACCAGAGCAGTAGGCGCCATTCAGCGTTACTACGATCACAGATATCTGGGCAATGTAGATGACATGAAGGAAAAGTGCATCGAACTGTCAAGACAGGTATTTGATGAAGCAAGCGCCAGGGCAGTTGAAACGGAAGACAGAACACCGATCATCTACGATGCCATCTTAAGAGCATTCCTGATCAAGAAGGCACTGTACGTTCACTACATGATGTCCAAGGAACTGCTGAGCACACGTCACGAGGGTGATGTCAAGAAGCAGAGGCAGTTTGCCAAGGCATACACTGACGAGATTCCAATCGTTTCTCTGTCAGCTCTGTGGAGACTGGAAAAGACTGAAGAATAAGAAACAGCGGCGCTTGCCGCTGTTTTATCATGTGCCGGGGCATATGGATTTATGAAAGGACTGTTTTCGAATATAATTACTGCGGGTGATGAATTATGATCAAGACCATATATCTGGCCGGAGGATGTTTCTGGGGCATGGAAAGAGCCATGCAGTTTCTTGACGGCGTAGTAAGAACGACCGTAGGCTATGCCAATGGCAATGTTGATGATCCGGACTATAAGCTGGTATGTACCGATACTACCGGTCACAGGGAAACTGTCAGGGTAGAATACGATGATGAGCAGGTTAGCCTGAATAAGATACTGAAGGCCTATTTCATCTGCATCGATCCGACCGTAACCAACAGACAGGGCGGGGACATCGGTTCTCAGTATCAGACGGGTGTATACTACGTCGATGAAGAAAGCAGGAAGATCTGCGAAGAGTATTTTGCCATGGAAAGAACAAGACATGAAGAGTTTCATGTCGAATTATGTCCGTTAAGCTGTTTCTGGGACGCTGAGGAATATCATCAGAAGTATCTGGTGAAGAATCCTGGCGGGTACTGTCATGTCAGTGCCCATGAATTCGAACAGATAAAGGCGCTGAACGAAAAATAAGGCCGAAGCCTTATAATTCCTTTACATATTTCTTAAACAGAGGCCACTGGCCTTTTTTATCTGCCGAATGAGACGGCATCTGGGAAATGTCATGAGACGGGAACGGGTTGCCCTCGATCAGCTGAGGACCGTCCTCAGCTATGGCAATGTCCCAGCCGACATAGCCGATCTGCTCAACGACATGAGCAGCTTCCAGACACATGTCCACGGCTTCCTTCCAGTAAGGAAGCTGGTAGCCGATGAGGTTTGTCCCGGTCATCGGGTGCGCCGGGTAGGCAACGTAATTCTTGTCGTATGCCGGATACTCAATGACACCGTTGGTGATGTTGATTGGGGCAGACATGCCGCCGGCATTGATGTTGTCGATGACCTTGCCGTTGTTTCCCATTCTGATGACGGCATATACAACGTGTGATTCACCGCCTGAAAGGACGGTTACTATTCTGTACGTATTGATTGAATGAGGATAGATCCTGGATACTTCGGGATGCTGGCGTATGACTTCCTCAATGATGCCTGGAGAACGTTTTGCGACATAGTCATAGAATTCCTCCATGGTCGGGAAATCCTTCTTATAAAGCTTTTCCACGCCTTCGCCGCAGGTAGCATCAAGCGGCTTGATGATGACATCATCCTTGTCTGCCATGAATCTGGTGAAGGATTCCAGGGAAAGATCTCTGCCGGCCATCCAGTCACGGTGAATGTATTTTGAATATACTTCGTTGAATTCGACCTTGTCATCAAGGATGTGCGTATACTTCGGGTCATTCAGAAGCTTGACGATCTGGTTGTTACGGCCGCGGGTAACGTAGGTATCCTTCAGGGAATCAGGCAGATTGTAGAATTCAAACAGGCTGTAGTCATTGTAGCCTGCGCCGTATTTCAGACCGCATCTTACGATGTCGGTAAAAAGGAATACTCTGTTCTTATGTGTACGCTCATGAAGAGAGTTTACCATCCTGAAAAGGCTGGCATAATCCATCTGAGCAATTCTCTTAATCATGTATTTAACGTTCATGTCGATCACCCTATTAGTATTCTACTATTTATTGCGTCTTAATTCCATAATCCGTGTTTCCGGCTTTCAGTTGAGAACATAAATGTGCAAGAGAGACGTAAATTGTCTATAATATCATCAGGAGAACAGTATGAGTAAGTTAAGGTTCGCCGCCGGTCTTGTGGCCGGCAGACTGGCAATGAATACATTCAGAATTCTGGGCAAGGATGCAGAAAGCGACCGCATGGGTTATCTTCCGGTAAAGATCTGCCCTGATTTCATCGCGCACGCCGCCAGACCAAAGGCCGTAATAGCCGTTACCGGCACCAACGGAAAGACCAGCCTGACCAATTTCATAGCGGACATGCTGGAGGAAAGTGGAGCATCCGTTTCCTGTAACCGCTGGGCAGGCAACTACATGGGAGCCCAGGCCTGGTGTTTTCTTAATTCAGTGAATGTCCTTAACAAGTCGAAAAAGGACTACATCGTAATGGAGACAGATGAGGGGGATTCAGTTCTGACGTATCCGTTATCCAAGCCTGATTACATTCTGATAAACAACATCTCAAGAGATTCGATCTTCAAGAATCCAAATCCTGACTTCATCATGAAGAGACTGGAAAAGGCCATGGAAGGCACGCCGGATTCAACTCTGATCCTCAATGCGGATGATCCGGTATCCTGTTTCCTGAAGACAAACAGGAAGAATGTCTACTTCGCTGTCAGAGATCTGGGCAACGGCAATCCTGACCGCATCATAAAGGACTTTTCGGTATGTCCGAGATGCGGCGGTATCCCGCAGTATCTCTATAAGAACTACGGCAACATAGGGAAGTTTGTCTGCCCGGACTGCGGACTGACCTCACCTGAGCCGGACTATTTCGCTGAAGAAGTAGCAGACGATCACATTGATGTCAGGGAAAGGGATGGAAGTGTTTACAGATATCCGATAATTACCAGTGACGTCTACAATGTTTATAACACGGTTGAAGCCGTAGCTCTGTTAAGGACCATGGGCTTTGAACCGGAGAAAATAGCCGAATACATCAGCAGGGCCAAGCTACCCGTTGACCGCGAGGAAAGACATCAGGGCAGACACATTGAAGTAATAAACAGATCGGTGAAGAATTCCAATGGGGCAGCCGCCTCGGCTCAGTTTGAGTCACTGCACAACATGAAGGAGAACATCGCTCTGATCATGATAATGGATGAGATCACCACAAATAACCGCGTGGAGACGATAACCTGGCTTTATGATGCCGACTTTGAATTCCTTAGGAAGGATAACATAAAGCAGATCATCATCGGCGGTGAACGTCATCTGGATTACAATCTGCGCTGCCTTCTGGCAGGAATAGACAAGGAAAGAATATCTCACTGTCTTCTGGCTGAAGACACGGTAAAGTATCTGAATTATGAGGGAATTGACAGGATATACATTTTCCATGACATCTATGCCGTGGAACTGTCACATAAGCTGTATGAACAGATCATTGAAAGGATAGACTGACATGGTAATAGAAGTATTATATCCGGAACTGGGAAGCCTCTATGGCGAGTATGGAAATCTTCTGTACCTGACAAAGTGCTGCTCAGAAGCCGAAGTAATCAGAACGAATCACAAGTCCAGGCCTTACTTTGCGGACAATGACGTTGACGTGATCCTGGCCAGTTCAATGCTGGAAAGATTCCAGCCGACGGCAGCAGAAGCGTTAAGACCGTATCTGAACAGATTCAGGGAGCTGATTGAAAAGGGAACTGTCGTCCTCTTCACCGGCAACACCGTTGATCTTCTGGGAGAATACATTCTCAGAGAGGAAGGTACCAGGGAAGAGATGCTGGGCCTGTTCCCGTATCATACGGAGATCAGGGATAAGAGAATCAACTCATTATTACTGGGCAGCTTTGAAGGCATCAAAATTATTGGTTACAAGGCCCAGAATGCGCAGGTATATGGCAAGATCGATCATCCGTTCCTAAAGCTTGACGGGGGATGCGGCAATAACAGGGAGGACGGCAATGAAGGAATTCATTACCGTAATCTGTTTGCCACCTACATGACCGGACCTCTGCTGCCGCAGAATCCGCTGTTGATGAAGTATATCCTCAGACTTCTTGGCCGTGATGACACGCTGGCCTTTGAAGAAGATGCCATGGCTGCGTATGAAAACAGCCTGAGAGAATATGAGGATCCGGCCTTAAGCCATGACCTGATCTGGCATAATGTCTGAGATGCGAAAAATATTTATTAAATTTTTTCATTAATATATAATAGTGTTCGTAAATCCGGAATCCGGATTTGCGCTTGAAATCGCAGGTGAATCAAATGAGCAACAGTAATGTAAATACGATAGTAGTCGGTGCCGGCCGTCTTGGCAGCAACATCGCCAAGAAGCTGAGCAATAACAAGAATGACGTTGTTCTCATCGACAAGAGAAAGGATAAGATCGGCAATGTTGTCGATTTTTCCGGTTTCGTGGCTGTCGGTGACGCAACCGATCTGGGTTTCCTGGAAGAAAATGGCGTAAAGGATGCCAAGTTAGTCGCCTTCATGACTGACGATGACAACACCAACATCTTCCTGGCAGATGTATGTAACGAAATCTATAAGACTCCGGAGATATACATCAGACTTAAGGATTCAAGAAAAATGAAGATAGTCAGCAGTAACGTCAGATGCATCTGTCCGTTTGACCTGTCACTGATCGACTTTGATGAACAGTGGAAGAGGTAACAGGGTATGAAGATAGTAATAGCAGACGGCATGCATGAAGCCGATTACATCATCAGCAAGTACAATTCAAAGGCAAATGATCTCATCGTAATAAATGAGCAGGAAGAAGCCTGCAAGTACCTCAGCGTCAGCAACGGCATTCCGGTAATGTGCGCAAGATGCACCAGGGAATCAGACCTGAGAGAAGCCGGTGCAGAAGATGCCGATCTTTTCATCGCTCTTTCCAAGAATGACATGACCAACTATGTTGCCTGCAAGACGGCCAAGCAGCTGCTTGGTGCCAAGAGATGCATCGCAACGGTAGTTAACCCGAAGAACGTTGAAGTATTCAGAAAACTCGGCATCGACTCCGTACTGAGTTCAACCTATCTGCTTGGTGAGCAGATCAGAAATGCGGCTTCAATTGAAAACCTGATCAATACCCTGTCTCTGGAAGATAACAAGATCATCATTCTGGAAGTCAGGATCACACCTGATCTAAGCGTTGAAGGCAAGACCCTGAAGGAGATCAACATTTCCGACATCGGTTCAATTTCAACCGTTACCCGTAACCAGAAGGTAATCATCCCTAACGGTAACACGGAATTAAAGGCAAACGACAAGGTTCTCATCGTTACGACGGAAGAGAGCAGGGAAGCAGTAACCAAGGTCTTTCAGAGGAAAAAGTAATGCATAACAAGTACCATCGTTTGATACTTCATTACATGAGCATATTCATCGTAATGATAGGAATAATACAGCTGATACCGTTACTGGTGCTGCCGTTTTATCCTGAGGAGATCAGTTACGCATACTGTTTCCTGATACCGGGTTTAGTAGCCATTGCCATTGGAGGATTACTGTCGCTGGCTTTCAAGGATGCAGAGATCGTCAAGCTTGAGAAGCACTATGATGCCGTACTGGTCGTACTGGTATGGCTGTCCGCGATATTCGTATCCACCTTCCCATGGATGCTGAAGGGTGACTACAACTTCACCCAGGCATCATTCGAGATGACAAGCGGCTTCTCAACGACAGGATTATCGGTAGTAGATGTCGGCAATACTCCGCACATCTTCCTGATGTTCAGGAGCATCACCCTGTTTATCGGTGGCGTAGGTCTGGTTCTGATTCTGACCTGTGTCTTCTCTGACAAGTACGGGCTGAACCTGTACAACACTGAAGGTCACAATGACCGACTGATGCCGAACCTGGCCAAGAGCGCCAGACTCATTCTGTCGATCTACAGCGCCTACATCGTGTTTGGCACCGTGGCCTACATCATTCTTGGAATGCCGGTCTTTGATGCCATAAACACATCTCTGGCTGCCTTAAGTACCGGAGGATTCTCCGTACTCAATGACAGCATCTACGGTTACCATTCACTGGGAATAGAGATAATAACCATCATATTAATGATGCTGGGCCAGACGAACTTCCTTCTGCATCTGAGCATGATCAGAAGAAAGTATTCAAACTTCTGGAAGCACTCTGAGACAAAGTTCTTCCTGGTAGTTCTGGCAATCTTCTTACCGATGATGGTATTCAACCTTCTTGAATCAGGCTATACTACCAGCCCGGCAGAAAGCATAAGAATATCGGTATTCCAGTTCGTTACAAGCATAACGACAACGGGATTTGTATCCTCAAAGGATCTGACCAGTCTGCCCAGCGGATTTGCGATGATAATGATCATCCTGATGCTGTTTGGCGGTGACCTGGAGTCAACCGGCGGCGGCATAAAGCAGTACCGCATCATCGTCGTACTGAAGGGCATCTACAGATCGATCAAGGGTACCGTTCTCAATAAGAAGATGGTTACCACGACCTTCATTGAAAGAGTCGGCAAGAAGACGGAACTGACTGATGATGAGATATCCTCAACATCAAGCTACATTCTGTTCTATCTGATCCTGTTCTTCGTAGGATCGCTGATCTTCACGATGTACGGCAATAACCTGCAGGATTCAATGTTTGAATTCGTCAGTGCCTTGTCTACCGTAGGTCTGTCAGTCGGCATTACCAATTACAATGCTCCGGCAGTGATCCTGTGGACAGCTGCAGTCGGCATGTTCCTTGGAAGACTGGAGATAATGGTAGTATTTGAGGCTGCCCTGAGAATGATCAAGGACATCAAGCACAAGGAAAATCTGTAAATCAAGTAACAGATAAAAGCTCCATTTCAGTTTTGAGATGGAGCTTTTACTTTGGGAAAAAAACTATTTCAAGCTACCTTGACAGGCTTTGTCCTGACTTCTCCATTATCCTTCAATGGATCGGCAATTATGATGTTGAGTCCTTTCTTTGTGTATTACAGGGGCCTGTACTTGTTGAAGGTGGAATCGGTAATGACGGTATTGATGTCCTTGAATGATGGAGAAAGATCATAAAAGAGCTGCTATGCAAGATGGATAATTGAATTATAATCAGACATCTTATAGAATGAAAATCAGGAAACAGATAATAAACGGGAGGAATGATAATATGAAATGTCCATGTTGTGGAAGCGAAAGGATAGAAAAGGGAATATCCTGGGGACAGACAGCCGAAGTAGGCAATATAGGGTTAGAATACGTAGCCGGTGGATTCTTGAAAGTTGTTGGTGTAGCCGAAGTATATTCAGATCTCTGCCTTGACTGTAAGACCATTCTGAGAACCTATATCAAGGATGATACGGATAAAGAATGGTATCATGGCGAATAGTAATCAGGAAACGGTCTGACTAGTAAGCGTATTTTTCAGAATATCATGTGAATGATATTCTTTTTTTTGGTATATATTATTGACCTTGCATAGTTGTAAAATATGGGTATGAAAAGATTCATCATCATATTCTTGCAGTGCACATGGGGAATTCTTCAGACCTTTCTGGGTCTGATCCTGTTTCTGCTGAACATAAAGAAGAAACATTACTGGCACAGGAACGCCATCGTTACCGAATGGTATCACGAAGGCAGTGTTTCCCTGGGCCTTTTTCTGTTCGTTGAGGTGAGCAGAAGAACACTGGGCAAGAGCGTAAAGGACATCGGCGGGGAAAAGACAGACAGGCTGCTTGTCATGCATGAGTACGGCCATTCCATTCAGTCACTGATATTAGGGCCACTGTATCTGCTGGTAATAGGAATACCTTCATTCATCTGGGCAAATCTGCCATACTTCAACCGCAAAAGAGGAAGAAAGCATATTTCCTATTACTCATTCTGGCCGGAAAGATGGGCCAATGAACTGAGCAGCCGCGTTCATGAAGAAAGAATACTGCTGTAGGCAAATATGTTATATAATTGAAGAGGAAAAACAATTAACAATAATAATTTGGAGGAACTATGGAAAAGAAACTCAGTGTTAAAAACAGGGAAGACGGTGTCGTACTTCACGGTAATCTGTTCTACGATGAGAATTCAAAGAAAGGTCTGATCCTGTTACTGCATGGCATGGCAGAGCACAAGGAAAGATATGCCTACGTAATTAACAGACTGGTTGAGGCCGGCTATGCCGTACTGTCTACCGATGAAAGAGGTCATGGTGAAAGTGCCGTTGTAAAGGGCTACTTTGCCAAGGAGAAGGGCTGGTTAAGAAACGTATCAGACCAGCATGCTCTTTATGAAGAGGCCAAGAAGATCGTTGATCTGCCTCTTATCGTATTCGGCCATTCAATGGGAACACTGGTTACCAGAAGCTTCCTGAAGAGACATGAAGATGAGATCACCAAGGTCGTAATGACCGGTACTCCAAGCAATAACAAGGCCGTTGGCGTTGCCATCATCCTGAGCGGACTTATCGCCAAGGTAAAGGGAGAGGAATACCGCAGCCCGTTACTGAACAAGCTGTGCTTCGGTGCTTTCAACAGTGCCGTCAAGGACCCAAAGACAGAGTTTGACTGGCTGAGCGTTAATGAGGAAAACGTGCAGAAATACATCGCTGATGATGACTGCGGCTACGTATTCACCGCCAAGGGCTTCAAGGACATGTTTGAAGGAATGAAGGATGTCTATGAAGTTGAAGGCTGGGCACCAAAGAAGAAGGATCTGCCGATCCGCTTCTTCTCAGGAAGTGAAGACCCGTGCATGACCAATCTGGACGGTCTGAAGGAAGCCGTTGACATCCTGCATCAGCAGGGATATGAGAATGTAGATTATAAGGTTTACGAAGGTTACCGTCATGAGATTCTCAATGAAGACATCAGGGATCAGGTAATCGATGACATTCTGGCATTTTTGAACAGTTAAGATGAACAGAAGAGAACAGGCAGTAGCCTATAAGCATTCCGGCAGTAACTGCTGCCAGGCGGTGCTTAAGGCATTTGAGGATGAACTGGAACTTTCTGAAGAAACATTAATGAAGCTTGGTGCCCCGTTCTGCGTTGGCATGGGCTGCTTTGAGGCAACCTGCGGTGCATTAATAGCCGCAGAGATGATATTGGGACTTAAGAAGTACGAAGGAAGACCGATCATACCAGCAGCCAGGACGCTTCATGAGAGTTTCAGGCAGAAGTGCGGTGCGACCTTATGTAAGGAACTCAAGGGACTTGAGACCGGAAAGGTGGTATGTCCCTGCGACGAATGCGTGGGAAACGCCGCAGACATACTTGAAGAATATCTGAATAAGTGAGCATGAGGACTCACTTTTCTTTGTGAAAAAACACACATAATTGTCATTTGTTTTGTTAAAAGAGAAAAGCAATAGTGATAAAATAATAGGTGGAGAAAAACAGAGGTAATAAATAATATGACAAATCTAAATGAAAGAATCTGTATCATCGGAGGAGGTCCGGCCGGTATTTCGGCAGCCATGTACCTGCAGAAAAAAGGCTATGAGAACTACGAAATATACGAAAAGCTCAACAAGGTAGGCGGAAAGTCCTACTCTCCGAAGATCATGGTCAACGGAGAGGAAAGATCCTATGAGACAGGCGCCATCATGGGTGCCATTACCTATCATGCAGTTCATGAGGTAGAAGAATTCGGCGGAACAACTCACGCAGATGGCCCTAACATGAGAAGAATGTACCGTGACTCAAGCGGCAAGGAGATCTTCCCGTTTGATCCGAAGAAGGACTTCTCAGTAAAGAAGACTGTTGATCTGTTAAGGCTTAAGAAACAGATGAAGAAGCTCGTTGAGATCATGAATACCAAGTACAAGGGATATGACTGCTACGGCCACAGAGGCGTTGCCCAGGGCAAGTATTCTGGTTTGGACAAGAGCGTTGACAATGCCCTCAATCACATTGAAGGCGTCAACCCGAACCTGAAGGACCTGGCACTGCCATTTGACAAGTTCTGCAAGCTCAACGGCGTTGAAGACGTAATGAAGATCTGGATCGGACCGTACACATCATTCGGTTACGGCTATTTCGATGAGATCCCGGCTGCTTATGTCATGAAGTATCTGGATACCACGACAGCCATTGAATTCGTCAACATGAGATTATGGACATGGAAGGACGGTACGCAGTCAATCTATGTCAATGCCAATAACAAGCTGCTGCATCCTGCTCACCTGAATACGGAAGTAGTAAAGGTTGTACGTCCTGCTGAAGGTGAAGAGGGCAAGATCCAGGTAACCATCAGAGATGCTGAGGGTGAAAGAGTTGAGGAATTCGACAAGCTCATCGTTACCACACCTCTTGACTGGTTTGCCAAATTCGCAGATGCCAGAGAAGAGGAGAAGGAACTCTTCAGCAAGATCATCCATGAGAAGTACGTTGACTTCATTGCCAGATTTGACGAGAATGCCGGCCCAACCATTTCCGGTTACATCTTTGATAACATGACATATGACCGTCTTGGCCACGCCATGGTTTACTACCACCGCTGGGAAGATCTGGAAGCCAACTGCCCGTCAGTCGTATATGCATTGAGAAATCACCTTGGCAGCGAAGATGTTTCATATGAGTACACCATCGATACCATGATGAATGACATGGAATTATGCGGCTTCCCGGTCAAGGAAAGAATGTATGAACAGGAAACATACTACTGCCCGCATGTAAGTCCTGAAGACTATGCCAACGGCTGGTATGACAAGCTTGAAGCCATGCAGGGCAAGCAGAATACCTTCTATGCCGGTGAGATAATCAGCTTTGGCGACATGGAAGACACCTGCGCTGCCAGCAAGGACATCGTTTCAAGATTCTTCTAGAAAGACAAACCGCTCTTCACCGGGCGGTTTTTTTGTGGTAAGGTATATGCGAGGGATAAAGTAAAGGAGACTTTATGAGCAATAATGAAAAGACGATTGTTCCAGGCGGCCGCGTCAGCAAGAGTGAAGCCTGGAAGTATGCACTGGGCATCTTCGGTCAGAACCTTTCCTGTGCATTGATGATGAACTGGTTCTTCGTCTACTGTACGGACGTTCTGTACATTGAAGGCAGGACCATCGGCATCGTGTTGGGCATCGCCAGGATCTGGGATGCCGTAAATGACCCGGTAATGGGTACATTCATTGACCGCCACACTTTCAAGAACGGCAACAAGTTCAGACCGTTCCTGAAGATAACGCCGTTTATCATCGGCATCATCGTGGTTCTGCTGTTCACCAACTGGGGATTCCAGGGCGACATGCCAAAGGCAATTTACGTACTGATACTGTATCTGGCATATGACATGATCTTCACGATTCAGGACGTCAGCATGTGGTCAATGACCTCCGTCATGACTGACATTCCGGCTGAAAGAGAAAAGCTCTCCCAGTACGGACGTATCCTGGCTGCCATCGGTTTCGCCGTAGTAGGCGTATTCCCGACGATCATGGACATTCTCAAGGGCCAGGGCATGAGTGCATCAACAATATATCTCGGCGGAGCCATCGTATTTGGTTTCGGCGGCATGATCATAAGCATGCTGTCAGCTTCTGCTCAGGAAAGAATTACCGTTACGGAAGAAACCAAGACGGAATCATTCAGTGAAAACCTGAAGATGCTGTTCGGCAACAAGATCGTTATGCTTGTACTGTTAGGCAACATCCTCAACGGCATGTCACTGACCGTACCGGCAGCTTACTTCTTTGAGCACAGCGTCAAGGCCACCTTATTCGGCAAGGAAGTCGGCGGTCTGACCATCATGACCATCTTCATGGCCATTGCCTATGTTTTCTCAGGACTTGGGATGTTCATGGTTTCCAAGCTGTCTGAAAAACTCGGCGGCATGAGAAACGTTCTGATCTGGGCTAACGTCGTTACCGTACTGATGAGGATTCTGGGATTCTTCATTGGCTTTGAAGGAAACAGGATCTGGATCACCATGATCTTATTCGCCATCGGTTCAATTCCCGGACAGATGTTCGGCATTGCCCGAACGGCCTTGTGGGGAGACTCCATTGACTACATGGAGTGGAAGACAGGCAAGAGAGCAGAGGCAATTACCTTCGCAGCCCAGACTTTCTGCGACAAGATTTCTACGGCTCTCAATACCGTCATTGCCGGTTTCTTACTGACATGGCTGGAATACGATGCAGAAGCCATTGAGGCGGGAGCAGCCGTATCTGCCAAGTTCAGCCAGTGGATCTGGCCGCTGTTCATGATCGGTCCGGCCATTGGTGCAGCACTGTACATCATACCTCTGCTGTTCATCAACTATCCAAAGGAGATGAAGGACAAGGTCACAAGAGAGCTCAGGGAACGCCGTATCAAGAGCGGTGAATTAGCTGAATAGTCAAAGCGATCGAAATGAACTGCCCCAGTGAAAATGGACAGTAAATAAAAAAAGACGCAACCCTCTTGTACAATGTAAGTATAGGAGGGTTTTATTATGGCAGGAAAACCAAAC
>ONPK01000035.1 GCA_900319675.1 uncultured Bacillota bacterium | reverse complement strand
TATCTCGATAAATTCATAAATAAAGACGGAATAAGCATATATGATGTGATATGCAAAAACATCCCCACAAAAGACGCTGTTATTGATACGGACATCGAAAATCTGAAACTTCTCCCCTCCAATGTAAACTTAGATCAGGCCGACACTTACCTCACAACGCTTCAGATGGCCAAGGAATTCGTTTTTAAAAAGAAACTGAACGAGATAAAAGACGAATACGATTATATATTTATAGACTGTCCTCCCGCAAGAAACAATCTTACTACCAACGCTCTTACGGCAAGCAATTATACGATTCTACCGTGTGAAGCAACGGAGTACGGTATAGACAGTATATTTGCAATGAACGAATTTATTTCAAGCATACAGCAATTGGTCAATCAGGATCTTAAAGTTGCCGGTATTTTATTCACCAAGAAAGAAAATACCTCAGCTCAGAAATTTTATGTAAGTCAGTTCAAGCAATCACTGAATACATACCATTTCTTTGAAACCGAGATCCGCAAAACCACAGTTGTTGAAAAAAGCCTGACCGAACACCAGCCTTTGATCGTTTACAATAAAAGTGAGAATGTAACAAGCGACTATCTGAAAGTTGCGGATGAACTCGAAAAATGTATAAGAGGAGAAAAATAACCAATGGCTAAAAAGCTGAAAACAGACGCTGCTGTTGCCAGATTTGCAAGATTGGCCGAAACAGTGGCGAAAGAACAAAAATCGGTTGAACGTACCGAGATAATCCCGATAGATTCCATCGTAATGAACCGGGATAATATATTCAGCACCAATGATACGGAAGAAAGCATAAACGAACTTGCAAAAAATATAGAAGAAAACGGCTTGCTACATAATATCGTTGTCACAGAGATCGAACCGGATAAATACCTTTTAATATCCGGCGAAAGAAGGACCAAAGCCGTAAAAGCACTGGGCAGAGATAAGATCAAAGCAACTATAAAAAATGATCTTTCCGAATTCGAGATATTGAAAATGTTGTTCTTTGCAAACAGCGAAACAAGAGAGTATACCACCGAAGAAAAGATCAATATCATCCAAAATTTCCTTACCAAGCTTGAGGAGTTTGAAGACAAATCTGATAAGGAAGCACTAAAAAAATTCAGAGAATACGTCTCTCAGGCGTTTAATATCAACGATCGCCAGGCAAGCAAGCTGATTACAATAACCTCGGAACTTACCGAGCCGCTCAAACAGTTATTGTATGATGATATGCTGGATATTAACACCGCCGCTTCTCTGGCTCAGCTCCCTCCCGCATATCAGGAATATGCATCGGATATTATAAATAAGACGTTAGCGAAAAATACTCCGGAATGCAAGAAAAACGCGGTTGATAATGTACTGACGTTTTCAAAGCAAGCAAAAAATGTTATCTCAAAGACAAACAACGCACTTGCCAAATCCAGAACATCCAGAACTTCCTGAGCTGATGAGGTATATACTACTACGGTATCTCCTTCGTCAGGCGTATCTTCCTTGGGACCACAGGCTGTAAGACCCATTACCATCGCCAAGGACAGTAAAAGAATCAAAAACTTTTTCATTATTATTTCCCTCCAGTTTTTTATTCTGAATAAATTATACCACCTATTATGTCCCTGGATACAGACATAAGTATGGTTTTTGCACAATTGGTATATAAAAAGACCACTTTTCATGGTCTTCAGTAAAGCTTTCTGATGTATCCCTGTTCCGTCTTTACGAATCCTACGTGATCAAGGTATTTTCTATGATTCTGGTCTGGCCCTCTGTATATTACTGTCTCAATGCCGTCGCTCTTTAACCTTCCCAGTAAAAACCTGCCAATGGAGAAATCCCGGAATTCCGGAATCGTGTAGTCCAGCAGCAGCTCTATCTCATTACTGTCGCTCTTACCGATCGTAATTCCTACCGGCTTGCCCTCACAGCTGATGACGTAAAATACGTCCGCATCCTCATAGTCAAGGGTTATTCCCGGGAAGCACGTCATGATGTCGCCATGGTAACGGTTGAGAAGATATTCCAGATACCTGTCATCACCGCTGACTCTGGTTATCTCATATTCCTTGCCCATTCTGCTCATTTTCCACAGAAAGTGTAGATTGATCAGTACCAGACACGCATTCATTACGGCTGTTGGATATGAACCGATTATCACGGCGTAAACGGTAAAGATGATGCTTCCGATCGTATTGACGACTCTGAGCTTAACTACCGACGTCATTAGCATGGATACCAGTACGAGTAACGAGCCGATGTATCCTATTGCTTCTATCAAAAATGAACCTTTCATGTAATCACCCTTTTTCTACTACTATTGTAACCCGTACACCCATGAAGTCAAATCAGAGAAAAGCTGCCCGTCAGGGCAGCTTCTACTTGTGATACGGTTCGTTATTGAGGATCTTGTAACTGCGGTAGATCTGTTCCAGTAATATCACTCTCACCAGATTGTGCGGGAAGGTCAGATCCGAAAGCTTCCATGACAGGTCAGCTCTGTTTCTGACTTCATCGCTTACTCCCAGGGAACCTCCGATGATGAAGGTTATGCTGGAAGAATGATAGATGTTGATCTCCTCGATCTTTCTGGCCAGATTTTCCGAAGTGAATTCCTTTCCTCTTAAGTCCAATAGAACGACATAGCTGTCCTTCTTAATGGCCTTCAGGATTCTTTCTCCTTCGATCTGCTTTACCCTGGCATCCTCAAGCTGAGAATTGGGTTCGTCAGCTACCTCAGTTATTTCGATCCTGGTATAGGCCGTAAGTCTCTTGGAATATTCATCCACCAGAGCCTTGGTGGCCTTTTCCTTTAACTTGCCGACGGCAACTATCTGGATCAATGAACCTCAGCCCCGTCTTCTACCTTATCGACTGTTACGGCTTCAAGATTGCCGTTTTCATCTTCAGCGCACAGAATCATGCCCTGAGACTCTACGCCTCTCAAGGTAACAGGCTTGAGATTGCAGACGACCAGAACCTTCTTGCCAACCATCTCTTCAGGCTTATACCACTTGGCAATGCCTGATACGATCTGTCTTACCTCAGGTCCGATCTTGATCTGAGAAACCAGCAGTTTGTCTGCCTTCGGATGCTTCTCGCATTCCAGAACCTTGCCGATCCTGATTTCTGTCCTGGCAAAGTCATCAATTGAGATCTCATCCTTGTGCTCAAGCTTTTCCTCAGGCTTGTCGAGATAAGCATGAACTTCTTCCATTACCTTGGCGCTGTCAAGTCTGGCAAACAGAGGCTCCGGCTTTTCAGTTACCTTGTTGCACTCATAATTGCCGAATTCTGCCAGGCTGTCATAATCAGTTGCCCTGGTATTGATCTGAGCAAAGACTTTTTCAGCTGTCTCAGGCATGAACGGTGAGATCAGTACTGCACCGAATCTGATGCCTTCCAGTAAGTTGTACAGAACGGCATTCAGTCTTTCCTTATTGGCTTCATCCTTGGCAAGTGTCCAAGGTGCTGTTTCGTCGATGTACTTGTTGCATCTTCTGAACAGTTCCATGATGGCTTCCAGAGAATCTCCGACTCTTAACTGATCCATCTTGTCTTCAACCGTCTTTACGGTATTAAGAGTGAACTGCTTAAGATCATCATCAAACTCCGTGCCTTCAGTTGGCTTGTGCAGCTGACCGCCGAAGTACTTGTTCGTCATTGCGACCGTTCTGTTGACCAGGTTGCCGAATACGTTGGCAAGGTCAGAGTTGATCCTTTCAATCAGCAGTTCCCATGTAATGGTACCGTCCTGAGCAAAAGGCATTTCGTGCAGCACGTAATATCTTACGGCATCCACGCCGAAGAACTTTACGAGGTCATCAGCGTAAATGGCATTGCCTCTGGACTTGGAGATCTTGTCCTCACCTACCAGCATCCATGGATGACCGAATACCTGCTTTGGCAATGGTACATCCAGTGCCAGTAACATGATCGGCCAGTACAGGGTGTGGAATCTTACGATGTCCTTGCCGATGAGGTGCAGATCAGCCGGCCAGTACTTCTTGTAGAGTTCGCCGTGATTGCCGTCAACGTCATATCCCAGACCGGTGATGTAGTTGCTTAAGGCATCGATCCATACGTATACGACGTGCTTTGGATCAAAGTCTACCGGGATGCCCCACTTGAAGCTTGTTCTGGACACGCAGAGATCCTGCAGTCCTGGCTTCAGGAAGTTATTGACCATCTCGTTCTTTCTTGACTCAGGCTGAATGAATTCAGGATGAGTTTCAATGTATTCCTCCAGCTGCTTCTGATACTTGCTGAGCTTGAAGAAGTATGACTCTTCCTTTTCCCTGTGAACTTCTCTGCCGCAGTCCGGGCACTTACCGTCTACCAGCTGTGAGTCTGTCCAGAAGGATTCACACGGTGTACAGTACCAGCCTTCATATTCGCTCTTGTAGATGTCTCCCTTGTCATAGAGTCTGCGGAAGATCTTCTTGACCTGCAGTTCATGATCATCATCTGTAGTCCTGATGAAGCGGTCATACCTGGTGTTCATCAGATCGAATATGCGCTTGATCTCAGCTGCCTGAGTGTCAACGAATTCCTTTGGTGTTACGCCGGCAGCCTTGGCCTTTTCCTCTATCTTCTGGCCGTGTTCATCAGTTCCCGTCTGAAAATAAACATCGTATCCTAACAGCTTCTTGTATCTGGCGATGCTGTCAGCCATGATGATCTCATAAGTATTTCCAATGTGCGGTTTTCCTGATGCGTACGCTATTGCGGTTGTGATGTAATACTTACCCTTGTTTTCCATTTCACCATTCCTCCTTAAATAAAAAAGCGGCACCCCAAAGGACGTCATGAACGTGGTACCACCTTACTTGCTTCTCGATACGTTAACGCCGTCTTACGTCTCAGACTTATCCTCTGAGCAGTTCCAGGACCATGTTCATCACCCTTCAGCAATGCCTTGCACCTTCCGGCATCTCTCTGGAGCCTATCTGTGACTACTCTTCCCTTCTCAACCTTTGACCCCTCTAATATAAAATAAAAGAATAAAATTGTAAACCTCATAATACATTATGATATATTTAGTATGGTGATTATATGAGAATACTGCTTATCAGACATGCCGAACCGGCATACGAAAACGACAGCCTGACCGAAAAGGGCCGCAGGGAAGCTCAGCTTCTCGGCGAATACCTTAAGAATACGGAAATCGATCATTTCTATACTTCCCCAATGGGCAGAGCCAGGGAAACCATGGAATACGTATTAAGAGCCAAGGGACTTAAGGAATATAAGGTTCTTGACTGGGTCCATGAATTTGAAAACGTTGTAGACAAGGACAATGATGAACTCATTCATGCCTATGCAGAAGTAAACATGGGCGATGACGGCAGGATTTATCCGCGTGTTGCCTGGGACATGTATCCCGGAGCAGTTACACCGGAATATCTTGACGCATCCGGCTGGCGCAATACGGCCGTAGCCGGACACAGCGAGATCGTTCCTCAGTATGACTATGTAACGGAACAGTTTGACAAGGTACTGGCCGAGCATGGCTACGTCAGAAACGGCATGGTATACAATTGTGAACAGGGCAATCATGAGACCATCGCCATCTTCTGTCACTTCGGTGTGGAAAGCGTACTTCTGTCCCATCTGCTTAACGTCTCACCATTCACTCTCTGGCAGGGCACCTGTGCATTGCCTTCTTCCCTGACGGAACTGGTAACCGAGGAAAGACAGAAGGGAATTGCCAGTTTCAGATGTCTCAGACTGGGCAGCCTTGCTCATCTGGACATGGGCAACGAGAAGCCAAGCTTCTCAGCCAGATTCTGCGAAGTATTTGAAGACAAAGTCAGGCATTAGCCTGTCTTTTTTTCAAAAGTCATTCCATAAGAATGTATAATATTGGCATGAAAAGGCTGATAATTTCTTCACTGTTACTGTTGGTAAATCTCATCCTGTATTTTCTGTTCAGAAATGATCCAGGATCCTTTTTTCCTGCATACCGCAGCATGACCAGACAGTGGATGAAAGTGTTATCTTCAGTAACCGGTCTGGTAAGATTCAGCCTGTGGGACATCATATTGCTAATATTATTCGTTCTGTTCATATATTCAGTCATCAGAATCATCAGAAAGAAGGATAAGCTGAAAAACCTGCTGCTGAATGCTTATCTGATCGGATCAGTCATACTGACAATGACAGTATCCTGCTGGATGCTTAATCACTACTCTCCTGAACTGTCAGAGGAAATCGGTCTGGAAGTCAGAAAGTACAGTCAGGAGGAACTTTACGGGACAACGGAATACTACCTTCTGAAGGCATCAGAGTATTCAGTTCAGGTCAAACGTGATGATCAGAACCACATCATTGAATATGACTTTGACGAGATGGCGGACATCGCCGGAAGAAGTTACGGTTCCCTTGAAGATGAATATCCTGTATTCAGCGGTTCATCAGCGAGAGTAAAGAAACTTACCCTTACGGGGGACTATCTTCTGTATAACGACATATCCGGCATATTCATTCCCGTAACTGCCGAATCCTGTGTTCCCGGTAACATTCCTGATGCCGACATGCCCTTCGCAATGGCACATGAAGCAGCTCACAGGCTGTGTCTGGCTGGTGAAGATGAAGCCAATTTCGCCGCCTTCATGGCCTGTACCAACAATGATGACGTGCGTTTCAGATACAGCGGCTATTACAATGCCTTCAGTTACTGTTTCAGTTCTCTGTACAGACAGGATAAGGATTCAGCGTTACAGCTGTATGAAAAATATGAGAATGAAGGTGTTGCCTTACTCAAACTGGACCGCAGGGACACAAGTGAAGCATATAAAAAATATGATTCGCCATTAAGTGAAATATCAGACCGCATCAATGATACTTACCTCAAGACCTTTGGTGAAGAGGAAGGCATCCGCTCATATGGGCTGGTCACTGATTATCTGATTGCGTGGTATCTGAAGAACAACTGATAAAAAAAGAGAATTGTAATTCAGTGAATTCAATTCTCTTTTCTCTTCTGTTAGTCGAGGTCTTCGCCGTTAGAAGCGATTACCTTCTTATACCAGTCATAGGATTTCTTCTTGTAACGCTTCAGAGTTCCATTGCCATAGTCATCTCTGTCTACGTAAATGAATCCGTATCTCTTGCTCATTTCACCCGTAGAAGCACTTACCAGGTCGATCGGACCCCAGGTCGTGTATCCTAACAGATCAACGCCGTCCAGATCTACGGCATCCTTCATGTTCTGAATGTGCCTGCGCAGATACTCAATGCGGTAATCATCTTCAACGGTATCGTTAACGAACTCATCCTTGGCGCCTAAGCCGTTTTCAACTACGAATAATGGCTTCTGATATCTGTCATACAGTTCGTTAAGCGTGATCCTGAATCCTAACGGGTCGATCGTCCAGCCCCATTCACTCTTCTCAAGGTATGGGTTGCTGACGGAATCCAGCATGTTGTTCTTGTCTCTCTTGGCAGTTGCGTCCGTAGTAACTACTCTGGTTGAATAATAGCTGAATGAGATGAAGTCAACGGTATTGTTCTGCAGGATCTCCAGATCGTCATCCTTGGCCGGAACTTCAAATCCATGTCTTTCAAATTCCTTGAGTGCATAGCCAGGATATCTGCCTCTTGACTGAACATCGATGAAGAAATAGTTCTGTCTGTTGGTCTTCTGAGCCAGAAGTACGTCTTCCGGATTACATGAATACGGATAGCTTGTTCCGGCATTCATCATGCAGCCTACCATCATCTCAGGATCGACTTCATGAGCGATCTTGGTTGCCCATGCACTTGCCACAAGCTCATGATGTGCGGCTGTGTATAAGACCTTGAATCTGTCTTCGCCTTCTTCAAGGCAGATGCCTGCTCCCATGAATGGGGCATGCAGCATGATGTTGATCTCGTTAAAGGTCAGCCAGTACTTTACCAGTCCCTTATATCTTTCAAACAGCGTTCTGGTAAGTCTCTTGTAGAACTCAACCATCTTTCTGTTTCTCCAGCCGCCATATTCTGTTACCAGATGCATAGGTATGTCAAAGTGTGTAATGGTAACCAGCGGTTCAATGCCATACTTGCGGCATTCTCTGAAGACGTTCTCGTAGAACTTCAGTCCTTCTTCGTTTGGTGTCTCTTCATCGCCATTTGGATAGATCCTGCTCCAGCCAATTGACATTCTGTATACCTTGAAGCCCATTCCCGCGAACAGGGCAATGTCTTCCTTGTAGTGATGATAGAAATCAATGCCTACCTTTGCCGGATAATAATATCCGTCTTCAAAGTCAAACATCTTTCTGGTGCCTGTAGCAACCAGCCATCTGTCCTTGCCATGAGGAATGACGTCTACGTTTGCCAGTCCTCTTCCATCTAGATTGTATGCGCCTTCGCACTGATTAGCTGCCGTGGCTCCACCCCACAGGAAATCTTTTCTGAATGCCATGATTATTTATACCTTCCTTGTAAGTTAATTATACATTACTTCATCAGTAAGATAGTAACAAAAAGGAGCACATTGCTCCTTTACTCATGCCTTTCGTAACAGGAATTTCCTGGCGACGTTGATGCCGATCTTATACGGCAACGGTCTTAGTGCCTTATCGGCCTCAACCAGTTTTTCCCTGATTTTGATGCCCTGGGGACAGTGCTGCTCGCACTTGCCGCACTTTATGCAGGCAGTCGCAAAGGCTGCGTCCTTTCTCAAGGCTACTGTCTGAGCATACTGGAACCGGCCGTTATGCTTGTTTTCACTGTACATGGTATTGTAAGCCCTGAATATGCCGGGAATGTCTATTCCCTTTACGCATGGCATGCAGTATCTGCAGCCGGTGCAGCCGACCTTTTCCTTGGACTTGATTTCCTCTATGACCTGTTCGATGAGTCTGAAGTCCGATTCATCCAGACAGCCTGGTTCACTTACCGAGGCATTACGGCAGTTTTCCTCTACCATTTCCAGTGAGTTCATGCCTGACAGTACAACGGTTATGCCCGTCTGATTGAACAGCCACTTGAAACCCAGTTCTGCAGGTGTATATCTGCCATCATCAGCTATCAGTTTCTTAGCCTTTTCCGGCAACAGATTGACCAGCTTGCCGCCTCTTAACGGCTCCATGATAACGACCGGTATGCCCAGCTGTTCTGCTCTTTCAACACCTTCACGTCCTGCCTGAGTATTTTCATCAAGATAGTTGTACTGTACCTGACAGAAGTCCCAGTCATAGGCTTCCAGGATCTTTATGAACATTTCCGTATTGCCGTGGTAGGAGAATCCGATGTTGCGGATCTTGCCTTCCTTCTTCTTATTGGCGATCCATTCCTCAATGCCCAGGTTCTTTAGCTTTTCCCACTGGACATAGTCGGTCATGTGGTGCATCAGATAATAGTCCACATAATCTGTTCTTAACCTGTTCAGTTCCTCATTGAAATATCTGTCCAGGGCATTGGCATTGGATATCATGTACTGCGGCAATTTGGTCGCAATGTTGATGTTCTTGCGAATGTCGTTTCTTTCCACGATCTGGCCTAAGGCATCCTCACTGCCGCTGTATACGTATGCCGTATCGTAGTAGTTTACTCCGGCGTTGTATGCGGCCATGATCTCCTTTTCGGCCTTATCGATGTCGATCTTCCCGCCTTTTGTCGTAAAGCGCATGCAGCCATAGCCCAGCTGGCTCAGCTTGTTACCATGCTTGTCTGTTCTGTATAACATTGTAATTGCCTCTCTAGTCCTGTCCGTTTTCAAAGTGTTCGGCAACATCCTTAAGGTAGTCGATGATGTGCAGATGCTGAGGGCAGACGCCTTCGCACTGTCCGCACTGCAGACAGTCGCTGGCCTTGCCATGATTCTCCGTAAGCATCTCGTAATTTGTAAAGCTGATCGTCCAGCCTTTTTCTTCAAGGTTTTCCCTCATGTCCTCATTGTAGAGGGAGAAGTATTCCGGTATGCATATCTGCATCGGGCATCCATCCGTACAGTAGTGACAGGCAGTACACGGTACGGCAGTCTGGCTGTTGATGATGTCAGCAGCCTTAAAACACATCTGCCTTTCTTCCTCAGTCAATGGTACGAAGTCCTGCATGTAGCCTGTATTATCCTCAATCTGTTCCATGCTGCTCATGCCTGACAGTACCACCATTACGTTTGGCAGACTGGCAACGAACCTTATCGCCCAGCTTGGAATTGATCTGGATTCATCGTAGCTTTTAAACAATTTTGTTACTTCCTCAGGCACGTTAGCCAGAGTTCCCCCCTTTACCGGCTCCATGACGATGACCGGCTTGCCGTGCTTAGTGGCAACTTCGTAACAGCCTCTGGACTGTATCCACTGGCTTTCCCAGTCGAGGTAGTTGATCTGCAGCTGAACGAATTCCATTTCCGGATGTCTGGTCAGTATTTCATCAAGCAGTTCGGGTGAATCATGATATGACAAGCCCACATGTCTGACCAGTCCCTGTTTCTTTTTTTCCAATAACCAGTTGAAGCAGTCGTACTTCTCGTACTTCGGCAACATCCTTCCCTCGACCCCGTGCAACAGGTAATAGTCAAAATACCCTGCTCCGGTCTTTCTTAACTGTTCGTAGAATATTCTGTCTCTGTCTTCAAATGTTTCAAAGAATTCAGCATGCAGCTTGGTCGCCAGAGTGAAGCTTTCCCGTGGGTACCTGCTTGTTAGTACTTCTCTGGCAGCGGTTTCACTGGCATACTTGTGATACATCCAGGCCGTATCAAAATAGGTAAAACCTCTTTCAATGAACAGGTCCACCATCTTCTTAGCCTGCTCAAGATCGATGCTCGTTGAGTCCGTCTTATCAAGCAGGGGCAGTCTCATCAGACCAAATCCTAATTTTTTCTCAGGTTTGAATTGCATAATTATGATTTCCTTATCTATGCCATCATTATACTATGAATTTACCTGTTCCTGTTTCTGTTCCAGTACTTTTCTGAGATCTTCTTCCGTCCAGGTTCGATCATGGTCATGCAGAAGGAATGTCCCTGACGGGCAAACATCTTTGAGTAGCCCTGATAGTCATACTTCTCCAGTATGTCTGTCAGGATGTAGTGCCCGAGATTGAGATAGAAGTTATCCATGTCGCCGTCTCTTAAGTGGATCTTGCCTCTGATCTTGGGAATCAGCCATTCATGATTTCTTTCAACATAGGCGCCCAGATCATAGTTCTGTTCCCAGTATTCCACTACGTCCCTGTTTATCTTTCCGGTAAACGGATCGTAGGAGTAAACCGGATAGCCGTCTTCACCGCACGGTGAATAACAGGCCTGGAATATTCCCATCTGACCCATGCCATGAGCTAGGTCTCCACCTAATGCCAGTTCATATCGGTTTTCCTCTCGCATCGTCCAGATGACGTTGCCCTTGACGTCTCTCATGCCAGGTCTTTCGGCATGACGCCAGTTATGGCTTATCTCATAGACGTTTTCGTCATTGTACATGTCAACCAGCTGGAAGGCATGGAAATCCATCCCGTCGCAGCAGGCCGGCCACGCTCCGCCAAACACATCCGGATAGAACAGCTGTAAGGCCATTGATTCCCAGCCGCCGGTAGATCCGCCAGCTAAAAGCCTTCCTTCAGTCGTTCCCAGACCGCCAAATTCCTTCTCGATTGCCGGAATGAATTCCTTAGTCAGGGCATCGCCATAAGGCCCCAGATTGGCTGAGTTTACCCTGTATGAATCGTCATAGTACATGTTGGCATCACGGATGTTAACAGCTATGAACTGCGGCGCCTTGCCGCTGTCCCAGTAGGCCGTTACACCCTGTTCGGCTTCCCTTAATTCCAGTCCATAGCGGAATGCCGGTGTATCCTTTGGCCAGTGTCCCTGCCAGTATAGGACAGGGTACTTCTTCTCTGGATCATAGTTTGACGGCAACAGAACGTTGGCACCAATGTAGGTATCCTCACCCCAGAACTGGGACAACAGCTCACTTCTCATCTTGAAGTAACGCAGTAATCCCTTATCGTCATAGTTGTTCTGGGAAAGAACTTCTCCTTCATTAAGCCTTCTTTCCGGCTTTATTTCGTACTTCAGGTCCATGGTAATGTCTTCATTGCCCCAGTCGACCGTATATACCTTTGAATACAGATTGTACGGTGTAACTGCATAGTTACAGCCGCCGCCGTTATCCTGCATGCCCCAGATTGTGTGGCCGTCTCCTCTTACGTACTTATGATATCTGATGAAGAAGGCCTGAACGTTCAGCTTTCCCTTCGGTATGTCCCTGAAGTCAAAGGGGAAGCCGATGATGTTGTTTTCCTGTTCTTCAAGTATTATTTCATCTCCAGCCTGTAAGCCATAAAAGGTAACGCCGAATACCGGTGACCCGTCCAGTCCCCTTCTGGCATACAGATTCTTCTCTTCACTTTCAGCATCCGGCCTGTCAATGAAGAAAAGCAGTCTGCCGTTAAGCTCGCCCTTGAGTGTCTTTCTTATTCTTATTGTCGTTGTCATGTGGATTACCTCTGATTACAAACAGTTTTGCACAAAATCATAGCCCTGAAAAGCGGTTTGCCTAAACAAAAACCATCTGACAAGTCAGATGGTTAATTGTTCTAATATGTCTGCTGATCTCTGTCGCGGTCGTAGATCTTTCTGCCCTGTACGAACTTGGCCATGATTGTTCTGGCGTGATGATTCCACAGGATTCTCTGGAATCTGTCGCTTACAGGACGGTCAATGAAGTCCTTCAGGTCTTCATCATCAAGTACTACGGCGTCAAATTCATAACCCTTTTCAAAACAGCCGACCTTGCCGAAGAACTGTCCGCCACCCATGGTTGCCAGATACATGGCATTGGCTATGCTCAGGAAATGTTTCTTGGCAAACGGTTCACCGTTTCTTTCGGTATATACCCATCTCAGCTTGCTGGCCTGGATGGCATCAGTCATGGCTCTCATGACGCTGAGGTTGCATGATCCGGCAACGTCTGTGCCAAGACCGACCTTTATTCCGTCTCTTACCATGTCAAGAACACGGCATACACCGCCGGCGGCGTTCATGTTTGAAGCCGGGCAGTGGGCAACGGTAACGTTTCTCTTCTTCAGAAGTTCATATTCAACATCCGTAGGATGAACGACGTGAGCCATGATCGCCGGTACGGTCGTGCCCAGCATATCATACATGTCATAGGCATCACCGTAACAGGTGATCTCCGGTTTCAGAGACTTAACCCATTCGATTTCATCAAGTCCCTCAGAAAGATGTGACATGACAGGAACGTTGTACTTTGCGGCCATTTTGCCCAGAGCCTCCATGCTTTCATCAGTACACGTAGGCGTATATCTCGGAGTGATGATCGGCTTTACTGAACCGTAACCTTCACTTGTTTCCTGGATCCATCTTTCCGTTTCCCTGATGGTCTCTTCGGTAGTTTCAAGATATCCGTAGAAGGAATTTCTGTCCATGTTTAGCTTGCCAACATAACCTGCCATTCCGACATCGGCAAGCTTTCTCATCAGCAGTTCCGTTGCCTCACGGTGAATGGTGGCAAAGATGGCTCCTCTGGTTGTAGTCGTGGTCTTGACGAGGTCATTGACGAAACGTCCGTAAGCCTTGTTGGCATATTCCAGATCACAGAATCTGGATTCTTCAGGGAATGAATATCTTTCAAACCAGGTCTCCCATTCAGAATCGCCATCCAGCAGCATGCCCATGCCGCGGAAGCCATACTGAGGTGCATGAACGTGAATGTCGCTCATGCCGGGTATTACGAACTTATCAGTGCAGTCATATACCTTTATGTCTTTATATTCCTCAGGTAGTTCCTTGAATATGCCCATTGAAACGCCGTTCTCACAGATAACATATTCGTTTTCATGATATTCTATGGTATTAAACTCAGGGGTCTGAACGATGATTCCCCTTATAGCATAAATGATTTCAAACATGTCTTATTCCTTTCCTGAATCAATTATTTCATACATATCTTCCAGCGTGATCGGATACTCATGGCGGCCCCACTTCCGATATTCCTCATCTATGACGCCGGCAAGCGAAGTAACCGTTGGTATGAACATTCTTATCTGTTCAAATACATCCTTATGGCTGAATACTTCTCTGGGCGTGCCGTCCAGTACTATTCTGCCGTTGTCCATGACAACGAAGCGGTCGACGTACTTGGCCATTAACTCTATCTCATGTTCGACCAGTATGACCGTCATGTTCATTTCCCTGTTCAGACGGCAGATGATCTCAAAAATCTCTTCCGTGGAAAGCGGGTCAAGATTGCTGGTGGGTTCATCCAGTACGAGTATTTCCGGATTCATTGTCAGCACGGAAGCGATGGCTACGCGCTGCTGCTCCCCGCCGGACAGTGAAAACGGTGAACGGTCGCGGAAGTTTTCAAGTCTGATGAGCTTCATGATCCTTTCAGCCCTGGCCTCGATCTCCTCGCGCGGGAGTTCGAGGTTAGAAGGGCCGAAGGTAAGTTCATCATATACGGTAAGCTGACTGAGCTGAGCTTCAGGGTCAGGCAGAACAAGGCCGACTTCCTGAGACATTCTGGCTGTAGAATAGTCCTTTATGTCGTGGCCGTTTACTTTGACCGTACCTGAGAATTCTCCGTCAATGCTCTTGGGTATCAGTCCGTTGCAGAGCGCACAAATCGTGCTCTTTCCGGAGTTGTTGGATCCGATAATGCCGACGAATTCTCCCTTTCTGACATTCAGACTGATGTTCTTCAGAGCAGGTTCCTCTATTGAAGGAGCATTGTCATACTTGAAGTTGACGTCCTTCAGTTCCAGTACATATTCACTCATGCGATCACCTGATTCCAAGTCTGAAGCAGTCAGACCAGCTGTTAAGATAATCCGTCACGTTCAGACTGCCATAACGTATCCTTAAGACTATGCTGGCAACAAGCAACAGCACGCTTACTGCCACTAATGCAATGTCTCTCTTTCTTATGACAATGTCGGACATGTTGGTTGGATTATTCGTATTGCCAAATCCACGGCATTCAAGAGCCATGGATGTTTTCTCCATTCTTTCCAGTGAACTTACGACAAGAGGTACGAACATTGGAAGCAATCCCCTGAAGCGGTCAATGATGCTCTTTTCAGGCAAACCGCGGGCTCTCTGAGCTGAATTTATGATGGTCGCTTCCCTGACGCTGATTGGTATCAGTTGCAGGGACATTGACACCATGAAACAGAAGTTATATGGAACGCCCAGTTTATGCAGACCGTTGATCAGATCTGATGGCGAAGTCGTCGAAACAAACAGTTCTGCCATCAGAATGATGCTGGAAAGTCTCAGCCAGAATACAAGACCGATGTAAAAGCCTTCAAGGGTATAGGCACCGAAAAACGGAAGCGAAATTACCTTACCGAAAAACAGTGCCGGTGTTTCTCCTCTGGGGTTGACAAAGCCGTGAAGAATGATCAGAAAGAACATCATGATGATGACCATCTTCGTAAGCATGTGTCTGAACATTCTGCTGCCTAATGCCATGTAGTTGAAAATGACGCCAGTCAGAAACAGAAAGCCGCAGACATACGGTGAGTGAAACAGGAATGCCATGATTGACACGATGACCAGAAGCAGCATCTTTACCCTGCTGTCACACTTATGGAAAAATGAATTCCCGGGAATGTACATTGATATGTTGGTCATACGCAGTAATCTCCTTCTGCCAGTATTCTGGAAAGATCCATTACTGACAGTCTCTTTTCCTCGGAAACCACGTTGATGTGGTTGCCGATGGCATAGATCTGTGGCGGCATGATGTGTGCCGTTCTCATTACTTCCTCATTGGAAAAGACAGCTGCAGGAGTACCGTCAAGAATGATCCTGCTTTCGTTCATTACTATGACCCTGTCGGCATATTCAGCGACAAAATCCATGTCATGAGAAATGATGATAACCGTCTTCCCCTGCTCCTTCATCTTCCGGCTCAGTAAGCCAAGCCTTGTCTTGCCATACTGATCCTGTCCCGTTGTCGGTTCGTCAAGGAACAGTATTTCCGGATCCATGGCATAAACAGATGCCAGAGCAACGATTTTCTTTGATCCGCTGCTCAGGGTAACAGGCTGTTTTTTCAGCATTCCCTTCAGGTCAAATTCATTAATGACCTCACGGGTCCTGGCCTTGATGTCTTCATCAGACAGCCTGAGGTTTTTTAAACCGAACTGTATCTCCTCAAGCACTGTCGGACAGAATAGCTGATAATTGGGGTTCTGAAAGACATAGCCCACTTCTCTGGCCATTTCACTGACTCTTCTGAGGGCTACGTCCCTGCCGTTAACATATATTCTGCCTGCAGTCGGTCGCAAAAGACCGTTGAAATGCTTGGACAGCGTCGTCTTGCCGCTGCCGTTCTGTCCGATGATGGCAGTTATTTCCTTCTTGTAAATATCAAGATTAATGTCAATCAGCGCCTTGTGACCATTCAGGTAGATGTGCTCCAGATTCTCAATGTGAGCAACAACTTCCCTATTCATATTCTTCTTCAGCTACTTTACTTCCACTGAAAGGTGTGGTTACTCTGTACTTTTCCGGTAAGGCACGGAAGATCAGCATCAATACTATCGTCAGAACGAATTTGTCAAGGAAGCCGGTAACCAGTTCACTGATGAATGAGCTGGCAAAAATGCTGGATGTTGCCTGCATGAATACTGCATGCATGATGTCCAGACCGCCGCCTGAGAATCCGCCGTAAATGTATGTGTAAATGTATGCGCTGGCAACACAGGCAAATGGCTGCTCAACGATAAGAGTCAGGATCAGTCCAAACCAGGTTCTTGTATAGCCCTTCTTGGCGCTGAAACCAACGATCAGGGCAATGATACCTGTAGGAATAACCGTAAGAAGCTGTAAAGGTCCAAGAGTGATGGCCATTACAACTGCATTAAGTGCTGCACACAGTAATCCTACCCATGGTCCGGCAATGAACGTTGCCAGCATTGTTCCGCCTGTATCCAGAAACAGCGGGACGTTAAGCATCTGTCTGATCATGCCACCGGCATAATTCAGTGCTACGCATGTTGGCAGCAATGCTGCAAGATTTGCAGGCTTCAGTTTTGGAAATTCTACTTCTTTCATGATTTACTCCTCCTCTATCCTAATAATATGAATATGAAGTTCTGTTAGCAGAACTCTATTCCCTTTTCAGCATCCATGCTTTCGACACGGGCAAGTGCCTCTACCCTTATGCCTTTTTCGCGCAGCATTTCGCCGCCCTTCTGCATGGCCTTTTCAATGACTACACCGCAGCCGACCAGTTCGCATCCTGCCTGTTCACAGATTTTAATCAGTGCATTCAGTGCATCGCCGTTTGCCAGAAAGTCATCAATGATCAGTACCTTGTCGTTTTCGTTAAGGTACTTCTTTGATACATAAACCTCATAATCAGCCCTTCTTGTATAAGAATACAGAGAGGCGTGATAGACATCAGGGCCCATGTTGCTGGCAGCGCCCTTCTTGGCAAATACGACCGGGCAGAAATCAAAAGACTGTGATGTCGCAAAACTGACAGCAATCCCCGATGCTTCAATTGTCAGTATTTTGTTGATATCACAGTCCGAAAAAATCTTCTTGAATTCCCTGCCGATTTCCAGCGCAAAGCCGGTATCTATGCGGTGGTTAAGAAAGCTGTCTACCTTCAGAGTATTCCCTGAGAGTACCTCGCCATCAGCAATGATCCGCTCTTTTAATGAGTTCATAACAGTGTCCTCCTAAAAAAACATACTCCTAATTTATACTATTCGTATATACATTTCAAGACTTTTGAGCAAAATTTGTATAGGTTTTTTATTATTCTTTTCTGTTCTCCTCAGACCCTTCTTACTGCCATATCTGATGGCTTCAGACTCTCATCCATGATATAATTATTGGTGCGAGGATCTTATTATGAGCAAGGGTTTATTCATTACTTTTGAAGGCGGTGAGGGAAGCGGCAAGACCACCGTCTGCAAGTACATATATCACAGACTTCTGGAAGAAGGCATCGATGCCATCTACTCCCGTGAACCGGGTGGAGTTGACATTGCCGAGCAGATCAGAAATGTCATTCTGAGCGTCAAGAACACGGCCATGGATGTCAGAACAGAAGCTCTTCTTTATGCGGCCAGCCGCCGCCAGCATCTCGTTGAGGTCATACTGCCAGCCTTACAGGCCGGCAAGGTCGTCATCTGTGACCGCTTCATCGACTCATCACTGGCCTATCAGGGTCATGCCCGTGACATCGGCATAGATGAAGTAATGGAAATAAACAGATTCGCCATCGACAATTGCATGCCTGATCTGACTCTGTTCTTTGACGTTGACGTTGAGACAGGACTCAGAAGGATCACCGGACGCGGTGAAAAGCTGGACCGTCTGGACAGGGAGAACCTGGCTTTCCATCATAAGGTTCATGAAGGATACATGATGGTATGCGAAAGATACCCGGAAAGAATTAAGATCATAGATGCCTCACAGAGCGTCGACAAAGTAGAAAAGGACGCCTACGAATTGGTAATTGAACGGATAAGAAAGAATGTTTAGGGAAACACTAGCCTTACAGCAGCCGGTAGTCTATCAGATACTGGATAATGCCTTGAAGAAAGAAAGCCTTTCACACTGTTACCTGTTTGCCGGTCCCCGGGGGACTCTGAAACAGGAAACGGCTTTTCTATTGGCACAGAGCGTGATCTGTTCCCATAAGAAAGACGGCTGGGCTTGTGAGGAATGTCTGGAATGCATCAGAGTCAGGGAAAACAACTACGTTGACCTGATCTATCTTGACGGTTCGAAGAGCTTGCTGAAGATCGAACACATCAACACCATTCAGAACCAGTTCTCCCAGACTGCCGTTGAAGCAGCCGGCAAGAAGGTCTTCATCATAAACGACTGCGAGAACATGACGCTGAAGGCTGCCAACAGTCTGTTGAAGTTCATTGAGGAACCAAGTGACAACGTAACTGGCATATTCATAACTTCCCAGATCGACCGCCTGTTGCCGACGATCGTATCAAGATGTCAGAAGGTCAGCTTCAAGCCACTGCCCAAGACAATGTACTATGACTTTGCCATTGAAAACGGCATTGATGAACTGAATGCCCATCTGCTGTCTCAGATGGTACAGGACAGAGATCAGTTACTGGAGATAAGCCAGCAGGAATCCTACCAGAATGCGGTAAGGACCTTCGTTGAATTCATGAACTACTTTTTCCGCAATAAGAAGACGGCCATAACCTAT
>ONPK01000046.1 GCA_900319675.1 uncultured Bacillota bacterium | reverse complement strand
TGATCCGCCGCCACTTGAGTGGTAACTGCTGCTCGGAGGACTCGTGTAGTAGTGAGTCGTGTACGGGCGGTAGGTATATGGCGAATAGTATGTCGTATGACGCGGCCTTGTGTAGTAGTATACAGGTTCGTAATAACGGCGAACACGGCGTATTGATCTTAATACCGAAATAATTATGATGAAGCAGATGATCATGCCTATGATGACGTATAACGTGTTCCATGAATCACCTGTGTTGTGATCTGGATCAACGTTACTGCTGTAGTAGATGTTATTCTCCATGTACTCATAGGTCTTCTCAAATACCTTTCTGACACCGCTGTCATAATCTCTGACGGCGAAGTCAGGTTCAAGATAGCTGTCCAGCAGGTACTGAATGTCGGATATCGGGAAATCATCCTCAAGACCTCTGCCGATCATCATGTAGTAGTCGTCATCGCCTATTGATAACAGTAACAGTACGCCGTTATCAAAGTTGGCATCGCCGATCCGCCACTGATTGAACATGCTTAATGTATAGTCATCGATCTCACCGGTTACGTAATCCACGGTTACTACCACGATGCAGGCACTGTGATCATCAGCGAGGTACTGTGAGTACTGCTGAATGTACTGCTCGGTAGAAGGGGTAAGTACGTTGGCAAAATCTTCGACCCAGGTCTTGGTACTCGTTCTTTCGGGCACGCTAATGCTCGCTGACACGGGAGTCAGCGGCATTATCATCATCAATGCCAGAAATAAACCAGTAATAAATTTCTTCATTTAATCACCTATTCAAAATATTCTACCTTGTGGGCAAACAGCTTGAATATGTCTCCGGGGAATCCGGATACTTCATCATCATACTGTCTGGCCAGAGTGTTGTAATTACTGCTGTTGATGGTGTTCGTCTCGGAACGGTACTGACTCTGAAGCTTTACCAGCATCTCACTGTCAGTCACACTTAAAGCAGTGTTACCCAGTTCGGTTAACAGCCACAGGACATTTGCGTCTAAGGTTGTCGTCAGGGCATACAGCTTCTTTACGGACTTTTCGCTGCTGATGTCGTTTACAGCCTTGGTGATCTCCTTGATGTGACTGTCGTTTCCGTTCACGTAGTTCTTGGACAGATTTACCAGGTTCTGGGCGATTTCAGACTTGTCCTTGATGTCGCTGTATATTGACTGATTTGTGTACTTGCCATCACCATTGTAGAAATAGTTGGTTACCTTGTCCGCCATTGAATTCATGGAACTTACGGCGGAAATGGTTGATGAACCACAAATCACAACCAGCATGATAATTATTGCGGTTCTAATGTTCTTCACTTATATCAGTTCTTTCTAACTTCCAGAAGCTTGTTTCTTAATTCTTCTTCCAGCTTGCGGATCTCAACTTCAGCAGCTGCACGCTTTGCACGTCCTTCATCCTGAATCTTCAGAACTTCATCCAGTGTGTCGATCAGTGACTGGTTGGTGAACTTCAGAGTTTCAACTTCAACGATTGCGCGTTCGCTTGCCTTGGCTGTTTCAATTGTTGACTGTTTCAGCTTTTCAGCATTCTTTCTTAACAGTTCGTTTGTGACCTTGTCAACTGCTGCCTCGGCATCAATGGCATCCTGAGAATGCTGGAGACCTAAGGCGATGACCATCTGTGACTTCCACAGAGGAATGGTATTTGTCAGAGTTGACTGGATCTTTTCAGCCATCAGTGTATCGTTGTTCTGGATCAGACGGATCTGCGGAGCCATCTGCAGTGAGATCATTCTGGTTAATTCCAGGTCATGCAGTTTCTTTTCGAAACGGTTGATCAGGTTAGCGTAGTCGTTGGCAGCCTGAGCATCTTCTTCAGTACCTGTTTCCTTGGCCTTGGCAACTAATGCCGGTAATTCAACGTCCTGTGCATGTTTCAGCTTCTTCTGGCCTGCCAGGATGTACATTGTCAGTTCCTTCTTGTTCTGGGTATTTCTCTCATACAGTTCATCCAGAACGGTGATGTCCTTCAGTAACTGGATCTGATGGTCTTCCAGAATGTTGGCAACCTTTGTTACGTTGACTTCAGCAGCGTCGTATCTTGACTTCAGAGCTGTGAATGAGTTGCCTGCCTTCTTGAAGATGTTGAACAGTGAGAAGAATCCCTTGTCATCCTTCTCGTCAATGTCAAAACCCTTTAATTCAACAACAAGGTCAGAAATCATGTTGCCGATCTCGCCTAAGTCCTTGGTCTTGATGTTCTTCAGTGTTGAGTCTGAGAACTGAGAGATCTTCTTCTGTGCGCTTGCACCGTACTGCATTACGGTATCTGTCTGGGTAATGTCGATCTTTTCTGCGAATTCTTCAACCATCTTGGCTTCTTCAGCTGATAATGATGATGAATCAAGAGGTGCAGGAATGACTTCTTCCTTAACTTCTTCTTCGGCAATGGCCTGAGCCTTTGGCTGATCAGCGTTCGGGTCAAGTGTTAAAACGATCTTTTCTTCTTCCATGGTATAACTCATTTCCTTTCTTCTATTGTTTATCTTCAGGGTTAATCAAACCCTCTTTTACATAGATCTGCTCAAGTACCTTTACCTCGCTGTTGATGTCGAGCGTATCGGTATCGTAAAGCTGTTCAAGCTGATTGCTGAAGGCAGTTGAAGTAGTCTTGATGATGTCCTCAATCTTCTTTCTGCTTTCAACGACGTTGGAAACGCTGGATTCCTCGATCTCATCATACCTGGTAAGCAGTTTCTCAACTGTCGGCAGGTAATAATAGATCAGCTTGCGCAGGCTGCTTGCGGCCTGTTCGTGTTCATATACGTAATCCAGGATCTTGTCGCTTGTCTGTACCAGATCACTTACATCCTTGTTGAGATCAGGATTGTCGATCTTCTTATTGAGCTCCATGATGTTGTTAAGTGACTTGGTACCGTCCTCGATGAACTGCTGCTGCAGCTTGCTGAAGTATGAACGCGGTGTTTCAACTTCAACTTCAACCTCTTCATCCGGGAAGACGAACTTCTTGCAGATGAAGGAGGTCGCAACGGCTACGGGTATCAGTATCAGATAGCTGGACAGCTTGTACATTGGCAGGACAAGCGTGCCAAGAACCCATATTGCCGCAATGGCATAATAGGTCTTCGGACTGGCAACTTTCCTGATTATTGTTTCCTTAGGCGCCTTTAACATTAGCATCCACTCCTTTAAATAGATTATATATCTTCTTTAAAATCCAAATCAAGGTCAGCCAGGATCAGCAGATCGAGCGGCTGAGACTTGTCATTGATGATGCGTTTAGACTGTCTGATGATGGCTTCTTCAACGACATTTCTGGCCAGACGGCCGTTGCCGCTGCGCTGAGCGTTGGAAGCCTGAACCTTGGCAAAGTATTCAGTCAATGGCTTTTCAATGTCCTCAGCGAGTCTGTAGCCCTTGCTCTTGGCCTGAATGACGGTGATCTGATAGAGTTCTTCAGCAGTGTAGTCCGGGAACTCGATCTGGTTCGGGAATCTTGAGGCAAGTCCTGAGTTGGATTCCAGGAATACCTTCATTTCCCTTGTATATCCTGCGAGAATGACGATCAGATCGTCACGGTTGTCTTCCATTGCCTTGACTAAGGTATCGATGGCTTCCAGACCGAAGGAGTCATTTGTTCCTCTGTACAGAGAGTAGGCTTCGTCAATGAACAGGATGCCGCCCAGTGCGGACTTGATTACCTGCATGGTCTGCGGGGCCGTATGACCGAGGTACTTGCCTACCAGGTCGTTTCTGGATACTTCTATCAGCTGACCGTTGCTCAATACGCCGATTGCCTTGAGATACTTGGCAATGAGTCTGGCGATGGTCGTCTTGCCTGTGCCTGGGTTGCCCGTGAAGATCATGTGCTTGCTGACCTCGGTGGTCTTCAGACCCTGCTTTTCCCTGAGCTTCTGAGCCTCATAGAAGTCTTCAAGTGAAAGGATGTACTGCTTGATCTCGGTCAGGCCGACCAGCTGGTCGAGTTCCTTTCTGACTTCTTCCTTGGCATCTTCCAGAACCTTTGGAAGCAGTTCGTCCATGGACCTGTTTTCCTCTCCGGCAACGAAGCGGATCATGTTGTCCTTTACGGTCATCTTCAGGTTGATGGTCTCATCCTTGATGTTCTGCAGCTTGTATTCAGCCAGTGCCTCGTAGCACTTGGTGAAGAAGTTCATTACGAAGGTTACGTTTTCACTGTCGATGAAGTTGTCGATGACGTATTCCTTTACGCTGTCATCAACCTCAACATCGATCTTCAGGTTTTCAGTACACTTCTTCTGGAAGTCCTGCAGCTTGGCAGGGTAGATGACGTCAATGTCTTCCTTGACGATGTCTCTTGTCTTGATGACGTCGCTCATCGTGTTGATGAACTTCACGCCTACGACCTCAAGCAGCTTTTCTGTCTTGTAGGTTGTGATGAAGATCAGATACTTGCCCTTGAAACTCAATGACTTTACGGTATCCTTCACCAGCGTGTTGGCTGTTTCAACCAGCTGCTTGTTGGAAAGGGTGTATCTCTTGTTCAGGGTAAGCTGACCTTCGGTTACGATCTCCTGCATGTACGGCAGGAAACCGGCAGCGATCTGTTCGATGTTGTCAAACAGGATCACCTGTGACTTATTGATGGCGGTGTAAAGGTCCTGAATCAGATTTGATTCGTCTTCCTTGCCGCCGTAATGGGCCAGATTGATGGTTGATATGTTGGCGTTGGTGAGCAGTTCCTGCTGAGCCAGATACTGGGTTACCAGATTGACTGAGGTATGACGGCCGGTAGCCTTCTGACCGGTGATCAGAACGGCTGCCTTCAGACCGCTTGGCTGTACGCCCATGACTGTCGGTCTTCTGAAGGCCATTACCAGGGAGTGATTGTATTCTTCCTGGCATAATACCTGCTCATTCAGCTTCTTTTCAGCTTCCTCAAACTTCTCGTTGAGTTCCAGCTGGTTGTGGACGATGGTGAGGGTCTCCTGCTGGTCAGCCGGCAGGGTGTCACCGAAGTCCTTTCTTATTTCACTCTTCAGGCGCTCGAAATCCTCTTCAGTGTACTTTTCCAGGATCTTCTGGGTTTCAGCCTGAAGCTTCTTGCTGTTTTCTTCGATTGCCTTCCATTCTTCGGAAAGCTCATGACCTTCGAACGGATTGTACTGCAGAGCCTTTATGTCATCTTCAGTGAGCTTGCGGTTTGGAGCATCCTTGCCGAAAACCTGTTCAAGCAGTTTTTCCTTATCGGTCTTCTTATTCTTCAATGCCATGTCACATCACCTATTTCAGTTTGTTTGATAACTCTCTCAAGCGGGCAAGCTTGGAGTTGTAGAGGACCTTCTTTACCATGCCCAAGGCATCGTAATAACCCTGTGTGTAGCCGTCTACGGTAACGGTACGCATCTTGCTCATGCAGGTTGAAAGGTCGTCTACTACCATCTGTTCAACCTTGCGCATGTCGTTTCCGTTTTCCTTTACCAGCTCAATGTATCTGTCAATGGCCTGCTGGTAGCCGTCCTTCTTGCCGGCTGCGTAGCCTGTATAGTCAAGGTTGTTCAGACAGGCAAGGATCTGCTCATGACGGCTGTCATATGAGGCCGTTTCAACTGATCCGACGATGATCGGCTTCTTGGTTGAATAGGTTGAACGGGTGTAGCTTCTGGCCGTGCCCTTTGAACGCTTGGTTTCCTGGTAACCCTGTACGGTTTCATTTACGGTTTCGTTGAATTCGTGAACGCTCTGGTCTACGAAGTCGCCGTTATTGAGCTTGTCCAGTAATTCATCCAATGGATCTGAATAAACCTTTTTTCTAGCCATTTGATTCCACCTGCTCATCTTTCTTGTTATTCTTTCTGAAATTCTCAAAAGTCATCTCATCCGTTGCCAGACCGTCCTTCTTCAATAATGTTTCCAGAGTCTTCATGTCAACGGAGAGTTCCGTATAGTATTCATCGCACAGATTCTGCGTCAGGGTCTTCAGGGCACTGTTGATCAGCACGAGGGTCTTGAGCAGACGGTCCTCGTTTTCCTTGAATTCCTTATGCAGATCGGCATTGATGCTTAAGCGCTTGTAGTTTTCCAGTATTTCCACCAGCATCGGCAGGTAATACTGATAAAGCTTCGTTGTCTTTTCCTTGCACTTCGGGAACGTATCTTCGATCTTCTTGATCTGAGAAAGGTACAGTACCGTTTCATACAGGTCGTCAGTGATGTGCTTTTCCTCAATTGAGGTATTCAGTTCACCGATCTTGTCGATGTAGTACTGAGCATCCTTGGTGATTTCCTTCTTTGTAGTCTTAGTCGTCGGATTATCGGTAACCGGCTTTGATGATGTAGACTTCTTCGTTCTGCTGCGCCTTGCGTATTCATTTACCATGTCTATGAAGGTATTGAATGAACTTGGGAAGGCTGCCTTGTAGTCTGCCAGTGATGAAACGTATTCATCGCGTACGAAAATGTTAAGAGTATCAAAATTGATGTTGCTTGGATCTGAAGGTTCGATGTATGTTTCCTCATCGAAGTACAGACGGGCATCATTCTTGAAGTAGTTTCTTAAGTTCGTGATGATCTTGATGTCTTCGCTTGAATTGTTTTTTCTTGTTGACTTGTTTATCTTAACTTTATTCTGATCAATGATCTTCTTTATTGCCTTAACGCCGCTGTAGATAATGAAGGCCGGTAAGCCCACACTGAAGAACAGATTAAAACCCAGCTCTAAGAACACGTCAAGAAGTCCAAAGAGTACTGATCCACCAATTGCCAGGAAGAAAAATGTTATTAACCAACCCATTGTTTATACTCCTTCCATCTTAATAATTATATCATTATTTCAGCGATATTATATAGAAAAGATAAAACAATGGAGGATTGAATAGAATTCAAGTAGATGATAATATTATAGTGTTATTTTATGGGGCAATGATATATAATAATCAATTGACTGGAGGAGTTTCATGCAGCACGAAATAAGAACGATAAGACCTGATGAACTGGAAAATCTGGAGAGGGTTGCCAGTAAGGTATGGCATCAGAGCTATGATGTTCTGCTAGGCCCTGAGCAGGTGGATTACATGCTTGACATGTTCCAGAATCAGAAGGCTTTCAGGGAACAGATAAACAGCGGTTACATCTACCGCGGAATGTATGCCAATGGTGAACTGGTAGGTTATACCGGCAGTGTGGTTGAGGAAGTCGGAAGAGTCTTCCTGTCCAAGCTGTATATTCTTGAGGAATACAGAAACCACGGTTTCGGCAGACAGATGATCAATGACGTAATACATATTCATGACGGCTGCGACAGCGTATATCTGACCGTTAACAAGAAGAATCCCGTACGTAAGATGTATGAGTACATGGGATTCAAGATCGTCAAGTCGGTAGTTACCGACATCGGCGAGGGTTATGTCATGGATGACTACGTCATGCAGTGGGACATTTCAGGTACAACAGAGGAAGACGAATAAGGTATAATTAAAATATGGAACAGAATAAGATCGTGATAAAGGGCGCCAGGGAGAATAATCTCAAGAACGTATCTCTGGAGATCCCGAGAAATAAGTTTGTGGTAATGACGGGACTAAGCGGCAGTGGTAAGACATCACTGGCTTTTGACACGATCTACGCTGAGGGTCAGAGAAGGTACATTGAATCGTTAAGTACCTATGCCAGACAGTTTCTGGGCAATGTGGACAAGCCTGATGTTGACAGCATCGAGGGCCTTTCCCCGGCCATAGCCATTGACCAGAAATCAACCAATAACAACCCGCGTTCCACGGTTGGAACGGTTACGGAAATATATGATTATCTCAGGCTTCTGTATGCCAGAATCGGCGTACCTTACTGTCCGAATCACAACATTCCGATAACCTCCCAGACCATCAGGCAGATGGTCGACCAGGTAATGGAACTGGAAGACGGCGCCAGATTAATGGTCATGGCTCCGGTCATGAAGCAGAAGAAAGGCAGCCACAAGGATCTTCTGGAAAAGTTAAGGAAAGACGGTTTCATCAGGGCTGAGATCGACGGCGAGATGAGACTATTGGAAGAAGAGATCAATCTTGACAAGAACACCAAGCATGACATCAACGTCGTGGTTGACAGAATGGTCAAGAAGGAAGAAAACCGTTCAAGGATCCATGATTCCCTGGAGACGGTACTGAAGCTTACGGACGGACTGGCAGTGGTAAAGGTCGGCAATGAGGAATTACTGTTCTCATCAAACTACGCCTGCAAGTACTGCGGATTCTCCGTACCGAAACTGGAACCGAGACTTTTCTCATTCAACTCTCCGTTAGGCGCATGTCCTGACTGTAACGGTCTGGGCTTCAAGCAGAAGGTCGATCTGGACATTCTGATGCCTGACAAATTCAAGTCGATCCGTCAGGGCGGTCTGAACTACTACAAGAACATCGTTGATACGGAAAACGTTGAATGGCAGAACTTCAGCGCTCTTCTGAAGCACTATCACATTTCCGAAGACAAGCCTTTAAAGGACTTTACCAAAAAGGAAATGAACGCTGTTCTTTACGGTTCCGATGAACCGATAACATATGAAGTCAATACCAGAGGCGGCATGAACTACAAGAAGACAGCCTTCATTGAAGGTGCCGTTACTCTGATTGAAAGAAGATATCAGGAAACCACGAGTGCCATGAGCAGGGAGTGGTACGGCTCATACATGACCGATCTTACCTGTCCGACCTGTCTGGGCAAGAGACTCAATCCTATGGCCTTAAGCGTCAGGATCGGCGGCAAGAACATTATTGAATGGACGCAGATGTCCATCAAGCAGGCCGTTGAATTCATTGAAAATCTTGATCTTAATGTTTCTCAGCACAAGATCGGTGATCTGGTATTAAAGGAAATATACAACCGTCTGAAGTTCTTACAGGACGTAGGACTTGAATATCTGGCGCTGGACAGAATGGCCGGAACGTTATCCGGCGGTGAAGCGCAGAGAATCAGACTGGCTACTCAGGTAGGCTCAAAGCTTACCGGTGTTCTGTATGTTCTGGATGAACCGAGCATCGGCCTGCATCAGAAGGACAATGACAAGTTGTTACAGACACTGAAGAGCATGCGCGATCTGGGCAATACCCTTATCGTCGTTGAACATGATGAAGATACGATGAGACAGTGTGACTGGATCGTCGACGTAGGA
>ONPK01000024.1 GCA_900319675.1 uncultured Bacillota bacterium | reverse complement strand
TAGAGATCAGGAAACTAATCGGTACGGCAGTGATCGTACTGGGACTGCTCATCGTGTTTGCAATTCCTGAAGATCATGCAACCGGCAAGCAGGCCATGGATGCCTTCTTCGGCAATTCAGCTGAGATATTTGCCGGAAACATTGAGGCAGGAGGCGGAGCCGTAGGGACCGTACTGTACTCATTCATCAGCGGATTCGTATCATTCATCGGCACGGTCATCGTACTTGTCGTGCTGTTCTTACTGGGATTCTACATGTTAATGGACAATGAGATCACCAGAGAACTGTTCAGAAAGCTGGGAATTCATCTGAAGCAGTCAGGCGAGAAGGCCAAGAAGGAGATCGCCGAGAGAAAGGCTCAGAAGAAGGAGCAGAAGGTCAGACAGAAACCTATCAACATTGAAGAAAAGATAGTTACCAAGGATCCTCTTTTGGTGGATAACATCGAGGATGACTACAAGGAAGAAACCAAGCCTGAGCCGATCAGGCCGGCTGTACAGCCGCAGCTTGATCTTAATGCTGATAAGACACCTAAGACACACATTGAGGAAAAACCGACAAGTTCCGTTGGTTCATCAATGTTCAGGGATTACCGTCTGCCGAGACTGTCTCTATTGGAGACGGTATCGCCAAACAAGGGCAACGCCAATAAGAACAATGCCAAGATCAAGGGCGAACAGCTCATTGACATCCTGCAGCAGTTTGACGTGCCATGTACCTTACAGGAGATCCACATTGGACCTAGTGTAACCCAGTTTGAGGTCAAGCCTGAACCGGGAATCAAGGTCAGCAAGATCACTTCTCTGCAGGAAAACATCAAGATGGAACTGGCTGTCAAGGATGTCAGGATCCAGGCCCCGGTACCGGGAAAGAATGCCGTGGGCATTGAAATACCTAATGTTGAAAGAAGCACCGTCAGGATGAGCGAACTGCTCAGACATGTTCCTGAGAAGCTGGAAGACAAGAAGCTTCTCATCGCTCTGGGCAAGGACCTCTCAGGTGAAAACGTATATGGCGAGATCGACAGAATGCCGCACATGCTGATAGCGGGAAGTACCGGTTCAGGTAAGTCCGTCTGCATCAACAGCATCATTACGACACTGCTGTTAAGAACAACGCCGAATGAAGTAAAACTGTTGCTCATTGACCCGAAGAAGGTTGAATTCACACCGTATCAGGACATTCCTAACCTGATTGGCCCGGTAATCAACGATGCCACGGAGGCCGCTACGGCCCTCAAGACGATCGTTTCGATCATGGATAACCGTTATAACGAATTCCATAACCGCGGGGTAAGAGACATCAGAGAATACAACAAGAAGGCCAAGACAGATTCAACGATGAAGCCGATGGTTCAGATCGTCGTCATTGTCGATGAGCTGGCTGACCTCATGATAACAAACGGCAAGGACGTTGAAGCCAGCATCCAGCGTATCACGCAGCTGGCCAGAGCCAGCGGCATCCACCTGATCGTCGCAACACAGCGTCCAAGTACCGATGTAATCACCGGTACCATCAAGACCAACATTCCAAGCCGCATTGCCTTTGCGGTCAGCAGTGCCATTGACTCCCGCATCATTCTTGATCAGGTAGGCGCTGAAAGACTGTTAGGCTATGGCGACATGCTGTACATACCAATGGGTGAGAGTGCTCCAAGACGTATTCAGGGCGTATTCGTCAGTGATGATGAGATCAACCGCATTACCGAATTTGTCAAGAGCCAGGGCAAGCCACTGTACGACGATGCCTTCGTGGTAGGTGAAGGTGCCGAGACTCAGATGATGGGCATGACCAGTGCAGATCCGCTCTACGATGATGTCAAGAAGTTCGTTGCCACGACCGGCAAGGCTTCAACGTCATCAATTCAGAGATATTTCGGTTTCGGCTACAACAGGGCAGCCAGGATCATTGACTACCTTGAACAGGAAGGAGCCATCGGGCCGGCCAACGGTTCAAAGCCACGTGAGGTATACATTACTGCCGATGATTACAAGTAGGCAGTCAGATAGGAATTAACGAGGTCAGGTGATATTATGTATAAGAGAGTATTATTGAAACTGTCAGGAGAAGCATTATCAAGTCCGGAAAACGCCTTTGAACCAAAGGTGCTTACGGCGTTGAGCGATGAGCTGAAGAAGGTTACGGAAAGCGGCGTACAGGTCGGAATCGTTGTCGGCGGCGGCAACATCATCCGCGGCAAGTTCGCCTCACAGCTGGACTTGCCAAGAGTGTCAGCTGACAAGATGGGCATGCTTGGTACGGTAATCAATGCATTGGCCATTCAGGGTGTCCTGGAAGCCAACGGCATGACGGCTTACCTGCAGTCAGCAGTTGAAGTTCCGAGATGTGCGGACGTAGCAGATGCCAGAAAGGCCATTCAGCATCTGGAAGCCGGTGAAATAGTCGTATTCGGCGGCGGTACCGGCAATCCTTACTTCTCAACGGACTCCGCAGCTTCATTAAGAGCTTCAGAAATAAATGCCGAAGTAATACTCATGGCCAAGAACGGCGTAGACGGTGTTTACTCGGATGACCCGCGCAAGAATCCTGATGCCGTGAAATATGACAGACTGACATACAAGGAAATGCTGGACAAGCAGCTTGGTGTCATGGACCTGACAGCTGCGTCAATGTGCAATGACAATAACATTGACTGCGTTGTCTTCAACATGAACGACCTCTCCAACATTTCCAGAGTAATAAATGGTGAAGATATTGGAACTGTTATTACGAAAGGGGAATAACTATGGATGAATACGAATTAGTCAATGACAGAATGGAACTCACGATTGCCAGCTTTGAACAGGCTCTGACTCAGATCAGAACTTCAGGCGCCAATCCTAATCTGGTTTCAAACATTGAAATCGATTACTACGGCATGATGACTCCAATCAATCAGATCTCTTCAATTTCAGTAGTTGAAGGCAAGCAGCTTCTCATCAAGCCTTACGAAATGAAGTGCGTAAAGGACATTGAGAAGGCCATTTTCGCTGCCAACATCGGTCTTACCCCGCAGAATGAGGGTACACAGTTAAGAATCGTCGTACCGCCATTAACTGAAGACAGACGTAGAGAATACACTGTCAAGGTCAAGAACATGGCAGAAGAAGCCAAGGTTGCCATCAGAAACATCAGAAGAGATGTCAATGACAGCATCAAGAAGGATAAGACCATCCCTGAAGATACTCAGAAGGACATGCTGGATGACGTTCAGAAGTCAACTGATGAGTTCATCAAGAAGATCGATGAGATCGCTGCCAAGAAGAACAAAGATATAATGAAAGTTTAGTATGGACAGAAATGTACCGCAGCATATTGCCATAATCATGGACGGCAACGGGCGCTGGGCCAAAGAAAAGAACAGACCGCGTACCGCCGGCCATTATCAGGGCACGGAAAATGTCCGTAACATTGCCATCAAGGCCAATGACATGGGAGTAAAGGTTCTTACTCTCTATGCCTTTTCTACGGAAAACTGGAAGAGACCTCAGGAAGAGGTCAACTACCTGATGGGCTTACCGGCGATTTTCATCACGAAGTTCTTAAAGGAACTGATGGAAAAGGGCATTAAGATCGCCACCATCGGAGATCTTTCCGCATTCCCTGAAAGTACCAGAAAGGTACTTGAGGAAGCCATGGAAAAGACCAGAGACAACAAGAACATGACTCTGGTATTTGCCATGAATTACGGCGGCAGAAAGGACATCGTAGACGGCATCAACAGGTATGTTGATGACTATGTCAGCGGCCGGGTAAGGGAGAAGATGACGGAGGAGCTGTTCAACAGCTATCTGTCCACTGCTGAATACCCGGAGATCGATCTGATGATCAGAACGTCCCTGGACTACCGACTGTCAAACTTCCTGTTATGGCAGCTGTCATACACTGAACTGTACTTTACTGACACGTACTGGCCTGACTTTACTCCTGAAGAGTTTGAAAAGGCCATAAAGAACTTTACTCAACGCTCCAGAAGATTTGGAGGACTGAAAGATGAAAACTAGAATCATTACCGCATTGATACTCGTTGCCATAATTGCGCCGATACTGTACTTCGGCGGAATTCCTTTCAAGATCTTCGCAGCCGTTGCCAGCATTCTGGCAACAAAAGAGATCCTGGACATCGTCGGAAAGAAGTGGAATCCGATCCTTAAGTATTCAACATACTTACTGTGTCTATTGACCGCATTCAGCGATTTTCTGGGCATCAGTTATTTCGTGCTGATGGAAGCGGCAATGATCGTATGGCTGGGATTCTGGCTGGTTCAGGATGAAAACGTCAGATTCGAAGACATCGGACTGGTATACATTTACTCAACCATCTTTGCCATGATGGTGGCAGGGGTTCTGAGAATGTATGACTATGGAAATCTCTTTGTATTCTACATGGCTTTCGGGACCTGTTTCCCGGACATGTTTGCATATTTTGTCGGCAGGGCAATAGGAAAGCATAAGCTCAATGTCAGAATTTCACCTAACAAGACGATAGAGGGCAGCGTAGGCGGATACATCGCCGGCGCAATCATCTGCTTTGTATACGGTTTTCTCGTTCTGCAGAAGTTCTATGCGCTTCCTACGGCCTTCATAGTCGTCAGCGCACTTACCTTACCGCTGGTCGGTCAGATAGGTGACCTGTTCTATTCGGCAATAAAGCGCCACTACGGCATCAAGGACTTCAGCAATCTGTTCCCTGGTCATGGCGGCGTACTGGACAGACTCGACAGCATATCCTTTAATTCGATGCTGCTGTATGCCCTGATAGTGGTAATGTTATGAAAAAGAAACTGGTATTGCTTGGAGCCAGCGGCTCCATTGGTTCACAGACTGTCGACATTGTAAGCCAGCATCCTGACCTGTTTGAAATAACGGCCCTGAGCGTTGGACACAATGTCGCTTTCCTGGAGAATTATCTTAAGAACAACAAACCTCAGTACGTCTGCGTCGCAGATGAGGCTGACTGCCTGAGATTACAGAAAGATTACCCTCAGATTTCCTTTTTTTATGGTGCTGAAGGGCTCATGAGGCTCTCAGAGCTTCAGAATGTCGATCTGGTGGTCAATTCACTACAGGGGTTTGTAGGATTACTGCCTACCTTAAACGCCTTGCAGCACGGCTATAACGTTGCCCTGGCAAACAAGGAAACACTGGTAGCTGCCGGATCGATCGTAACGGCTGAAGCCAGAAGGAACAACGTGAAGCTGATCCCGATCGATTCCGAACACTCAGCAATCTTCCAGTGTCTGCAGGGCAGCAAGCATTCCGAGATAAACAAGCTGATAATTACGGCTTCCGGCGGAAGCTTCCGTAATCTGAGCAGAGAGGATCTTGGTAACGTAACTCTGAAGCAGGCCTTAAGCCATCCCAACTGGTCAATGGGTAAGAAAATCACCATTGATTCAGCAACAATGATGAACAAGGGGTTTGAGGTACTGGAAGCCAGATGGCTGTTTGACATTGACTACGATCACATTGAGACGATCCTGCATTACGAAAGCGTCGTCCACTCCCTGGTTGAATTCAGAGATCACTCCATGCTGGCGCAGTTAGGCGTATCAGACATGCGGGTGCCGATCCAGTATGCTCTGGCATATCCGGACAGACTGGTGAACAATACCGAATCGCTTGATCTGGCCAAACTCAGCGAGCTGCATTTCCGCAAGATGGATTATGACAGATATCCATTGTTAAGACTGGCCTTTGACGTCGGCCGCAAGGGCGGCAATCTGGCTGCCGTAATGAATGGTGCCAATGAAAAGGCCGTCAATCTGTTTTTAAATGAGAAGATAAGTTTCCTGGACATCGAAAGACTGATATTCCAGGCTGTAGATAACTGCTGCTTCATATCTGAACCGACCGTTGATGACATCATCAACAGTGACAGATGGGCCCAGCAGTACGTTGAAGGAGTTGTTAACAAGTAATGACCATCATATATTTCATCCTGATGCTGGGAATAATCATCCTGGTACACGAATTCGGCCATCTTTTACTGGCCAAGCTGTTCAATGTCTATGTCTATGAATTTGCCCTGGGCTTCGGTCCCAAGATCTGGAGCCGCAAGGGAAAGGAAACGACATATTCATTAAGAGCTATCCCCTTGGGAGGGTTCAACGGCATGGTTGAAAAGGAGGATACGCCTCTGGCCTTTGACCAGGAGGGCAATCCTACCGAGGTATTAAGCGTCCCGCACGAAAGAACGCTGTATGGCGTGGCCATCTGGAAGAGAATACTGATACTGTTGGCAGGTACGGCATTTAACCTGTTACTGGCATATGTCGTATACATTGCCGTATTCCAGATCAACGGTTTCATCAATGAGTATCCAAAGCCGTACATCGAAAGTGTTAAAATCGATTCTCCAGCTTATGAGGCTGGCCTTCAGGCAGGGGACCTCATTACCAGAATAGAGTTCAAAAACGGCGATGTCGTCGTACCTGAGACCTTCTATGATGTCATCATAGCCAATCAGACCAATACTGAGACCATGACGGTATACATTGACAGAAACGGCCAGAGCATGGTCTTCAACGTAACACCAAGGTATTCCGAGGAGGATAACGCATATCTCATCGGCATCACAAGCGGTGAACTCATAAGGAAGGAACTAACGTTCTTCGAAGCGATTCCGGTTGGCATCAAGTATGCCAGCGATGTCGTCAAGCTGACATTCACATCCATCATCGGACTGTTTACCGGCAGGACGGGACTGGATTCCCTGGGCGGAACGATCTCTATATACAAGTACACTGAGGAAGCTGCCCAGTACGGTCTGGTATCCTTGCTGTCATTGATGGGATCGCTGTCCATAAGCGTAGGTCTGATGAACCAGATCCCGCTGGCCATCTTCGACGGCGGCAAGATCTTACTGGCAATCATTGAGGCGATCATCGGTCACCGCCTGGATGAGAAGGTTGAAAATTTCATCAACTACTTCGCTCTGGCAATCATCCTGATGCTGTTCGTATTCGTAACGATTCAGGACATCAGAAAGCTGTTCTGAAGCAGCTCCAACCCGTAAATAACAACGAAGACTGTCAACGTAAACATACTGCTGACAGTCTTTTTTGTTGGAAGGCAAACTAAAAATATTTTACGAGTGAAACCGTAAAAATAATCAGTAAACAAAGGCTGTTTTGAATTACATTAGATTAACTCTAATGCAATAGTTTGCGAAAGATATTTATTATTTTTCAGGATTGTGTATAATAAGTGTATAGTAAAAACAGGGTGATAATATGTACACGATAAAAGATATAGCAGAAATAGTAGAAGAAAACGAACACACCATAAGATATTACGCAAAACTGGGCTTATTTCCGAACATAACCAGAGATAAATATAACTCCAGGGTTTTTAACGAGAATGACCTGGAAGACGTCAGAATGGTAATCATGCTGGCAGATACGGGGATGTCGCTTGACGATGTCAGAAAGTTCATGGATCTGTCCAAGAAGGGCGATGAAACAGCCAAGGAAAGAGCCATGATCCTGAGAGATCATCAGAACAAGGCCAGAGCCAATCTGGTCAAGCTCCAGAAGGAAGTTCAGTTACTGGAGTGGAAAACATATCAGTTGCAGCAGAAAGGAAGATAATTCATACTTAACAGTATGGATTTTTTCTTAATGATTTCTTAAAGGTTTAGCCGATTGTTTGTTAAAACTTTGTTCTCTAGAATTGTAGTGGGTGATGAAAAATGACTTCAATACTTATCGTTGATGATGAAAAAGACATTGTAGATGCTCTGAAGATCTATCTGTCAAACAGTGATTACAGACTCTACGAAGCCTATACGGGCAAGGATGCCATTGAGATCGTCAGAAATAATGAGATCGATCTCATATTGATGGACATCATGATGCCTGTTATGGATGGCATCAAAGCTACACATGAATTAAGGAAGATAACAAATGTTCCGATAATCTTTCTTACGGCCAAAAGCGAGGACATGGACAAGATCCTGGGACTGGAGATCGGTGCAGATGACTATATTACCAAGCCATTTAATCCAACGGAGGTAATTGCCAGGGTAAAGTCACAGTTAAGAAGATACACGCAGCTTGGCGGCAAGGTTGCCAATAACAGCGTATTCGTTAACGGAGGAATAACTCTGGATGATGAGAAGAAGATCGTTACCGTTGACGGTGTGACGATCGATGTTACGCCGATGGAATACGGCATACTGAAACTTCTCATTCAGAATCCGGGCAAGGTATATTCTTCCTATGAGATTTACAAGAACGTGTGGAATGATGATCTGATGCTCAATGACGGTGTTGTCAGCGTACACATCCGCCATCTGAGAGAGAAAATAGAGATAAATCCTTCAGAACCGCGTTACATCAAGGTAGTTTGGGGTCAGGGTTACAAGATGGAGGAATATCATGGAAAAGTATAGAAAAGCAGGAAAACTGGACAGACTGTCCATCAAGATATTATCTGTCATACTGCTCTGCATTCTGGCCTGCATCACGGTTTTTGGTGGCTTGTTTGCCATTTATGCCTATGACACCGGAGCCATCAATTCGGACCAGGCATATTACGAAAGCAGAGACTGTTACCGCAATGCCAGAAACCGTTCTTATGATGCCTTATGGAGCTATATGATAAGTGACGGCAAGATGGAGGAAGTTTATAACGAAACAAGCGTTAATTACGGATATGCCATCGTTGAGCTGGCTGCTGAAGGCGGCGAAACGGTCGTTTATACCTATAACTATGGCACAGGAAAGACCGGACTCACTGCAGAATTCTTTGGCTATGATGTCCTTGGAATGCATGGGGCGATAGAGACGCATGACGGCAAACTGATCAATGCCGATGATTTTGCTCAGAAACATGTTGTCAGATTCATGGTATATGATCCGCTGGTAACGGAAGATGAATTCTTGAAGGGACAACGTAATCACACTTATTTCAGCGATAATATCAACAAGGTTCTCATTACAACTGCCGTCGCGTTTGTGCTGGCAATCCTGGACCTGGTATGGATACTGTATTCAAGCGGTTATGACGTTCACTATGAAGGCCTGCACATGAACTGGTTTGACAGGATACCTCTGGATCTTCTTTCAATAGGAATCGGCACATATGAATTCTCAATGATGCTTGTTGCCAGAGAAGTATTCAACATTGTTGAGAGTTACTACGTTGACATGGTTGGCGTATTTACTTCACTGTCAATGCAACTGCCGTTTTACGCAGTAGCCATTGCTGCCGGACTAGGAATCCTTGCCTGGCTGATAACAGTCGTCAAGAGGCTCAAGTACGGTAACGGTGAAGTGTATAAGAACACAATTATTTACAGAGCAGTCAAATGGATCTGGGACATTCTCGTGAACCTCAAGCTTATCTGGAAGTTTGCCCTGGGTGCCTTCATTGTCATGATGATACTGATGTTTTCCCTTGAGGAGAATAATGAATTCCTGGCAGTGACTGTCAGCGGCCTGGCAATGCTGTACATGGCCTGGTGGTTCATCAGTGCTTCAAAGGTCAAGACGGCAGCTGAAAGGATTGCGGCCGGTGATGTAGACTATGAACTCAACACAAAATGGATGCCATATGACATCAGAAAGCACTACGAGGAACTGACCTCATTACAGGATGGACTGAAGGTTGCCGTTGAGAAGCAGATGAGATCAGAGCATCTCAAGACTGACCTCATAACAAACGTTTCCCATGACATCAAGACACCTCTGACAAGCATAATCAACTATGTTGATCTGCTTCAGAAAGAGCATACTCCTGAAGAAGAAGAGAAGTATCTTGAAGTACTGTCAAGACAGTCCAACAGGCTGAAAAAACTGACGGAAGACTTGATTGAAGCCTCAAAGGCTTCTACCGGCAACATCAGCATGGAACTGACCAGCATTGATGTAAAGGAGATACTGGAACAGTCTCTGGCTGAGTACAAGGAGAAGTTTGACGCCAACGGACTTGAGATCATTACTGACATTAAAGACGAAGACATCAAGGTCAGAGCAGATGGAAATCTGTTATGGAGAATCCTGAACAATCTCTACAGCAACATCAACAAGTATGCATTGGCCAATACCAGAGTATACATTGATGTTTCAAAGGAAGACGGAAACGCTCTGATATCTCTGAAGAACATCTCCAGAGAACAGCTCAACATCAGTGCAGATGAACTGATGGAGAGATTTGTCAGAGGAGACAGTTCACGACATACGGAAGGAAGCGGACTTGGACTTAACATAGCCTCCAGTCTTGCCGAAATCCAGAAGGGAAGCCTGAAGCTTTCAGTAGACGGCGACCTGTTCAAGACTGAATTAAGAATGCCATTGGCATAAACAGCGGTCATCCGCTGTTTTTTAGGTCATTTGCCGTATTTTTAATGATGTAACAGCGATATAATCGAGGTGGTGATGAATATGGAATACAGACAATTCTTAGACATACTTATGCAGGCCGGCAAGCTTAAGATAACGCCAAGACACTGCTTTACAGAAGGCGACAGATATGAAAGCGTAGCCGACCACAGCTGGCGCATTTCCCTGATGGCGATGTTATTGTCACATGAGGAAGAATTCAGAGATCTTGACATGAACAGGGTGATCAGAATGTGTCTGATCCATGACCTGGGTGAATCATTCACTGGTGACATTCCAACCTTCCTGAAGAAAAGCAGTGATGAGGAAGGGGAAGAGGATATCCTGCGTAACTGGATCAATACATTCGATGATGAAACCAGAAAAGAATGGCTCGATCTGCTTGATGAAATGAACACCCAGAAAACGCTGGAGTCCAGAGTATACAAGTCACTGGACAAACTTGAAGCTCTGATCTCTCATAATGAGTCAGACATCCGGACATGGCTGCCGCTGGAGTATGATCTGCAGCTGACATACGGTCAGGATCAGATAAGTTTCTCGCCTTATTTCAAAGGCCTGAGAGTACTGATAGATGACTGGACCAGAGATAAAATTGAAAAGGAAAAGCCTGAATAGTTAAGAACGACAACATTTTCACAAGATGTTGTTTTCTTTATATATATCGAATAAAATGTTAAAGGAAAGGGTATGGCTTTTTTGTCATGTACAGAATAATCGAAACAAAGGAAAGAATAACGGCTGACAATGATCTGGAAGCTTCCAGGGTGAGAAAGTATCTGAAGGACAGAAATGTCTACATGATTAATCTCATGGGATCACCGGGTTCAGGCAAGACAAGCACGCTTCTCAGGGTCATAGCCGCATTGAAGGACAAGTACAGCATCGGAGTAATGGAAGCCGATGTTGACGGAGCCGTCGATGCTGATACGATCCATAAGGCAGGCGTGAGAGTCATTCAGCTGCATTCCGGCGGTCTGTGTCACATGGATGCCGACATGACCTTCAGGGGCATTGAGTCATTCGATGTTGAAGGCATTGACCTGCTGGTTCTGGAAAACATCGGCAATCTGGTCTGCCCGGCTGAATTCGACGTAGGCAGTGCCAGAAGAGTGATGATCCTGTCAGTGCCGGAAGGCGATGACAAGCCGCTGAAGTATCCGCTGATGTTCACGGTCAGCGACGTAATGCTGATCAACAAGATAGATACAAAGGCAGTGTTTGACTTTGATGAGGATGCCTGCCGTGAAAGAGCACTGAAACTGAATCCCGACATGAAGATCTTTGCCTTGAGTGCAGAGACGGGACAGGGATTTGATCAGTTCATTGAGTGGCTTGATCAGGACATTCAGAACTGGAGGGCTGATAAATGAAGATAATCGAACTCCATAAGAGCGTTACGGAATCAAATGACCGTGACGCGGAAAAACTGAGAAACAGGCTCAGGGAACAGGGACTGCTGCTTGTAAATCTTATGAGCAGTGCCGGCAGCGGCAAGACCACGATGCTGTCAAGAACGATCACCGATCTCAAGGACAGAGTCAGAATTGCGGTCATGGAAGCTGACATTGATGCCAGCGTAGACGCTGAAAGGATCGCTGCTCTGGGAGCCGTTTCAATACAGGTTCATACCGACGGCATGTGCCACATGGATGCCGGCATGACCGAGGAAGGACTTAACAACATGGATCTGGAAGGGATAGACATAGCCTTTCTGGAAAACATTGGAAATCTGATCTGTCCGGCAGAATATGATACGGGAGCAGGATGTAACGTCATGATCCTGTCGGTGCCGGAGGGAGATGACAAACCTCTGAAGTATCCGCTGATGTTCCAGAATTCGGATGCCCTGCTCGTCAGCAAGATCGATGCCTTACCGTATTTCAGGTTTGACATGGATAAGCTTTACGAGAGAGTGAGATATCTGAATCCGGATATAAAGATTTTCCCTATATCTGCCAAAACTGGTGAGGGAATGAAGGAATGGGAAGAATGGCTGCTGGAAAGACTGGCAGTATGGAGAAAGAAATAAGATGGCAAAAGTAACGAAAGAACAGATGAGAATGACGAACGCGACTGACTTCGTCCAGGACCCAAACTATGTTGCACCAGACAAGG
>ONPK01000036.1 GCA_900319675.1 uncultured Bacillota bacterium | reverse complement strand
GAAGATGCCGCAGATCAGGATCGGCCACGGCCTGTTTACAGCCAATCTGCGCAGTGAAAAGGGCAGACGGTTAATGGAATACATGAAGGACAATGACGTTGTCCTGGAGTTCCAGATAACCTCAAACGTGAGACTGAACAACCTCAACCAGATCAGCAATCATCCTCTGAAGAAGTATCTGGCCGGAGGCATAAAGTGCGTTCAGGGAACGGATGGGGCAGCCATCTACGGAACAAATCCAATTGACGAACAGCTTTCTCTGGAAAAGCTGCTGCATCTCAGTACGGATGACATGGGCAGGATGAAGAAGGCTGAAACGGAAATAGTCAGAAAGAGTCTTAAGAACTTCGCAGACAAGAAGAAGAAATTCGCTGAACTGCTTAAGGGCAGGGACATTGAGGAATACCTCAGCGAGAGAATAAATGAAACGGAAGGATTCATTTCCGAAGAGGTTACCGATAACAGAGTTGAATCAGGACTGTTGTTGAATGACTTCATTCAGGAAATGCCATGGGATAAGTATCCGGTGATCATTGCCGGAGGCAGTTTCAATAACGACACGCACGTCACCAGGATAACAGATGGCGGTAAGAAGATCATCAGGGATCTGCTGAGCAGACTTGACAGGAATAAGGTGTTTTTCGTCATCGGTGACGGCAGGAGCGGTTATGAAAGATATCTGGTGGAGAATAACAACGGCTTTGACATCTATGCCATTGTACCGGCAGTCATAAGCCGCAGTGAAAAGGAATATTTCTATAAGAATAAACTGAAAGCTGTCATATCCACAGAGATGAACAGAATGGGATTATACAAGTCCTTCAACTATGAAATATTTGAAAGACGTGAATCTACGGTAATTGCCTTTGACGGTAACTCGGCCGTGCTGAATCTGATCCAGGAAGCCAGAAACGGCAAGGGCAAAGCTCACATCTTTGCCAGCGGCCATTCAAAAAGCCTTAAGAATAAGGCAGAATCGTTACAGGGTTACATCAGATTATTCGGCTGGAATGACGACATTGTCTCCGCTATAGAAGATATTGTTGCATAAGCCAGTACACAAGAAGTTCAATGAAGAGAATGAACGGGAGGCCGCCAAGAAAAAGCGGCTTCCTTATTTTATGCCTGAACAGAAACATCCCGGCCAGGGCTCCGAAGATGCCGAAGACTGACATTATCAACAGAGTCTTTTCCGAGATGCGGTATTTGTTCCTGAAGGCCTTGAATTTGTCGGCACCATAGGTTATGAATGTCAGAATGTTCATTACTGCGTAAATGATGAGAATGTTAGTGTTCATGATCGTCCTCTATACAGTAATAATATCATAACCGTCAGAGTACGAAGAAGAATATCATGATGAAATGGCACAGTGAACCCATTAGGACAAACAGGTGGAAGACCTCATGGTTTCCCCAGTCTCTGCTGAATGATATCTTCAGGGCATACAGTATGCCGCCTATCGTATAGAATACTCCTCCCAACAGCAGCCAGAAGAACCCAGCCTGTCCAAGGGAAGAATAAATGGTCCCGATCTTAAGTATGGCAAGCCAGCCCATGGCTATGTATATCATCGATGATACGTACTTCGGGCAGTAGACCCAGAAGGCCTTGAGCAGGATCCCGGCAGCTGCGACGGACCAGATTATGATCAGCAGCGGAATGCCCGTTTTCTCAGGCAGGGCAGACAGACATATTGGAGTGTAGGTGCCGGCAATCAGTACGAAGATGCTCATGTGATCGAGCTTCTTCAGAATTCTGTCAGGTCTGGAAGGCAGTACGAAGCTGTGATGAGACGTGGATGCCCCATACAGCAATACCATGCTGAGCATGTATATGGCAGCTCCAATCAGATCAGCCCCGTTGCCGTCGGTAATGGCAACGCGGCTCATTAACAATGGTGTAACGGCGATGGCCGCAATGAAACCGATGAAGTGTGTCAGAGCGCTGATCGGATCTCTGACGGAAAACATCGGCTTGTCTTCGAGTCTGTTGAGTTCTCTTAATGTTAATTCCTTCATGTGACCTCCTTGTTCGTATTGTAATAAACAGATATAATAAACTCATCAAAGGGTTTTTGAAAACTTCTAACCAGATTTTAAGAAATATCTAAAAACCTGTCAAGGGTTTTTTAAAAACCGGTGAGGAGATAAACATGTTAAGAGATTTCAGTTTACCAACATACAGGGAGATACCGGCAGTTGGACTTTACCTTGATCAGACGTCAAAGTACATCAATGAAGTACTGCAGGAACTGCCCGACTGTAACATTACCAATTCAATGATCTCCAACTACGTAAAGCATCATCTCATTACCAATCCCGTGAAGAAGCAGTATTCAAGAGATCAGATCGCCTGTCTGATCTTCATTGCGGTTACCAAGAATACCCTGTCTCTGGATGAGGTGGCGGCCGTGTTTGAAATGCAGAAGGGAGTATGTGAGATCCAGGATGCCTATGTAAGATTCAGTGAGATTTTTGAAAGTTACCTGCATGGGGACAGTCAGATGGTCTGTGAAGAGAAGGACAGTGCAGAACTGAAGCTGTTAAAGAGAATAGTGGTAACTGTCGTAAATCACTTTCATCTTAATGAAGAGCTTAATCAGCTGAGGAAATAGAACATGAAACAATACATCGTCGACGCTTTTGCCAGTGAGCCGTTTACCGGCAACCCGGCCGCTGTCTGCGTAATGGAAAGCTGGCCATCTGAAGATTCAATGAAGAAGCTGGCCATGGAAAACAATCTTTCCGAAACGGCCTTCATCGTCAGGGAAGAACAGGGTTATCATCTGCGCTGGTTTACTCCGGCAACGGAAGTTGAACTGTGCGGCCATGCCACTCTGGCTTCATCCTTTGTCATTCTGAATTATTATGAACCTGACAGTAACGAAGTGGTCTTCAATACCGTCAGCGGCAGACTGACCATAAAGAGAAACGGTGATCTCTATGAGATGGACTTTCCGACCTATGAGCTTAAGGAGATTCCGGTTACCGATGACATGGAAAGGGCCTTTGGCGTAAGACCTCTTAAGGCAGTTCTTGGTCTGGACCTGGTATGCGTATTTGAAAATGAGGAACAGGTCATTAACATGAATCCGGATCAGAATCTGTTAATGGAAATTGAGGGAAGACTGCAGAATGCGACAGCTCAGGGTAAGGAAGCAGACTGCGTATCGCGCAGCTTCTGCCCGAAGGTCGGCGTACCGGAAGATCCGGTATGCGGTTCGGCTCATTGCCAGATAGCCGATTACTGGGCTGGTGAACTTGGCAAGAAGGAGATCCACGCCTATCAGGCCTCAAAAAGAGGCGGACATCTGTACTGCAAGCTGTTGGATAACGGCAGGATCAGCATCAGCGGTAAGGCTGTACTTGTGGCCGTATCCGAACTTAATCTGGAATTGAGATAGAGAGGTATCGTCATGAAGAAGATCGTTGTCATTAACGGAAGTCCCCGTCCCAACTGGAACACGGGGACACTGGTAAGAGAAGCCGCTAAGGGTGCTGAAAAAAAAGGAGCAGAGGTTGAAATCTTTGACCTCTACAGACTCGAGAAGTTTACCGGCTGCATTTCCTGTTTCGGCTGCAAGCTTGATCCCAACAAGGGCAGGTGCGTTTACAGAGACGGTCTGGCTCCGGTACTTGAAGCCATCAGGCAGGCTGACGGCCTGATACTTGGTACGCCGAATTATCTGGGAAACGTCTCCGCAGGTTTCAGAGCACTGTATGAAAGACTTGTATTCCAGTCTCTGACCTACAAGACGGAACCCCGCAGTTACAATGAACACAAAATACCGGTACTGCTGATAATGACCAGCAATGCCCCGGAAGAATACTATGGGCCGATCGGGTATAAGAAGATGCTTAACGGCTATAAGAAGTCACTGGAGACCATTGTCGGCAAGACAAAACTGATGATCGCCGGCAATACCTTACAGGTCAGTAACTACGACAGATATGACTGGACGATGTTTGATCCCAAGGTAAAGCAGGAGCATCATGAAAAGGTATTCCCTGATGAATGCAGAAAGGCTCATGACCTGGGAGCCAGGATGGTCAGAAGACCCTGGTAGAATTCAAGGAAAACAAATATGGATAAATTAAAACAATTATACAGGACAATAGTAAGACCATCGAGGAAGCTTACAGACTTCCTGCCTCTGGCAGTTTTACTGTCGCTTGGCGTCATGTTTCTCGGATCGCTGATCAGCGTGGTCATTCTGAAGATACCCGGTGTCAGAAGCCTGTTTGATTCACTGTCCTACAGTGAAAGCATGTCCAGCTTCATGAGTGATTATGCACTGTTCTTCGGAATCTGGTTAGTAACATTGCTGGTAACAGCTGTATTCAGGGGAAACTGGCCAATGTTCAGGGCCTTTGTTCCCGGCCGTAACGGCAACGGTTTACCGGGATTTCTGATGGGCATCATTCTGGGTTTTGGTACCAACGCCTTCTGTGTTCTGATGTCCTTGCTATTTGGTGACATCAAGCTGTCATACTATGGATTTGACTTCGTGGTATTACTGGCCTTTGCGGTAGTAGTCTTCATTCAGTCAGGAGCTGAGGAACTGCTTGACCGCTACTACCTGTATCAGAAGCTTCGCCGCAGATACATTTCGCCAATTGTTGCGATTCTTGCCAATTCCATTGTCTTTGCGTTGCTGCATGTCGGCAATCCCGGCTTTACGGTCATTGCCGGCGTACAGATATTTGTGATCGGACTTATATTCTCACTGATGGTCTATTATCATGGCAATCTCTGGGGAGCTATGTCATTCCACGCTGCCTGGAACTTTACTCAGAACATCATCTTCGGTCTGCCTAACAGCGGCATCGTTTCTGAATACTCCATATTCACATTGGAAGCTGCCTCAGCACGAAATGGATTCTTCTACAACGTTAACTTCGGTGTTGAAGGCAGTGTCGGTGCCTGTCTTCTGCTGATCATTCTGGCAGTTGTGATGATCATCAGAAACAGAAACAAGCCTGAATACCTGGATGTCTGGGCAATGAAACAGACAGATGGAACTCCTGAAGCATCCGGTGAAGAAGAGATTACAGCTGAGTGAACGATGTTGAGAAAGGAAATGTTATGCCCGAAATGATCAGAGTACTCTTTGTATGCCACGGCAACATATGCCAAGATTGCAAAAATGGCATATAAATAAAGGCTTTCTGAACTTTCAACCTTAGTTTTTACCAACATTTTACCAATATATAGTTAAGAAAACGGCATCGTTGTACTTGCCGTTTTTTTCGTTAATGAAACGTTTATGCCGATATATGCCACGAAAGGAGGAATTAATCAACGTTTTCTAAAAACGAAAAAAACACGATGCCAGGATATGCGAACAAACAAAAAGTAATATGCCGTCGCAATGGTAAAAAACACTCATTTACATGAGCTTCATTAACAAAATAGTTTTATCGAGATGTTTGTTTTATTAATGAAAGGAGAAAACAGTGAACGATATTAAAACAATTAAACTTCCAATCAATGAAAAATATGTACTGACCATAGAAGAAGCTATCTCATAATAACAAGGGTACCGGTTGAACATGACAGATCATGGTGCTATAATTCAGTTTGGTCAGAATCTGACCAGGAGGAATCAATATTATGATGGGTCGTTTAAGAGCGATGCGTGAACCTCTGAAGTATGTTCAGGGCAGAGACGCATTGTACAAATTCCATGAAGAAATGGGCTACATGGGCAAGAGATGGCTGTTCGTCTGTTCAAACAGCGGTTACAAGGCTTGCCACGACAAGATCGAAAAGAGCTTTGAAGGCTTAGATGATTACAGAAGATATGAGGTCTTCGGCGGTATCTCTTCCAACGGTGAAATCAAGAAGATGGAAGACATCGTCAGGGAAGACAATATCGATGTCGTCGTCGCGGTAGGCGGGGGAAGTGCAGTCGATACAGCAAAGGCTACTGCTTACTATACCGGAAAGCACATCGTCATCGTTCCGACAGTTGCCGCAACGGATGCACCATGTACCGGACTTTCCGTCATCTACAACGATGATCACAGCTTCGACAAATATCTGTTCTATCCGACAAATCCGGATGCTGTCATCGTTGACTGCAATGTCATCGCCAATGCACCGGTCCACTTCTTAGTTTCCGGTATGGGTGATGCCTTAGGAACATTCTTTGAAGGAAGAGCTTCCATCCGTACGGAATCTGCCAGCCTTGAAGGCACCGGTATCACAAGAGCCGGACAGGCACTCGCAAGACTGTGCTACGAAACACTGCGTGACTATGGAAAGCTCGCGATCGAAGCCTGCAAGAACCATGTCGTCACACCGGCTTTAGAGTATGTCATTGAAGCCAACGTCTACCTTTCCGGTGTCGGTGCCGACAACGTCAACTGCGCAGCAGCACACTCTTTCTATAACGGCGTTACTTCCGCCGTTTCCAAACACGCTGACCACGGTGACTGTGTCGCCATGGGTACGCTCGTTCAGCTGATCCTGGAAGGTGCTTCCAAGGAAGAATTTGAAGAAGTTCAAAACTTCTGTCTGGAAGTCGGTCTTCCAGTCACACTGGAACAGATCGGCATCACGACCAAGGAGCAGGTCGAGATCATCGCAAAGAATGCCTGTGCACCTGGTGAGACCATCCACAATCTGGCAGGGGATGTTCAGCCTTGTGAAATGTACGATGCGATCTTACATGCAGATGCATTAGGAAAACTGGCATTAGGCAAATAATGTAGAATCGGTCCCCGCTTGTCGGGACCTTTTTTTTAGATTCATTGTCCTAGTCTTGATCGTCGTATATTATCTGTTTGGCTACAGGAAGATCGATCTGCTGAAAGCGGCACTATTGATCGTTTTCATAGCTGCGATGGTGTGGCTGTACTTCGATTACAGGGATCTTGATATACTGATCTCGTCCCGTTATGGCCAGGGCATTGCTACTGTCGTATTTCTGGTGATTCTTCTTCTGGCTTGGCTGATCTCCAGATTTCTGATATGAGCAGAAACGAAGAGAAGTTCATAAAAGTGTACTTTTATGGACGGTTTAAAACGAACACAAAATTATGTCTATAAAAGTATTAAAATGATTTTATAGACGTCCATTATATATGATTGATATTTATGGACGTTTTTATTATTATAAGAATAGAACAATAGGAGAACAAAATCTATATGGCTGTTTGGGGTTATGTTCGAGTATCTAGTAAAGATCAGAATGAAGATAGACAGATCCAAGAGATAATGCCTTTAGTCACTACCGAATCTCATCTTCTGGTGGAAAAGCAGTCTGGTAAAGATTTCAACAGGCCAATCTATAATTCTTTAAAAAACATCATGAGAGAAGATGATGTTTTAGTAATAAAATCATTAGATAGGCTTGGTCGTAATTACGAACAAATGAAAGATGAGTGGAAAGATCTAACAGATAGAGGCATAAAGATTAAAGTGCTGGATCTCTGAAAGAGAACATGGACAGGAATATAAGGACATTTCGATCATCAGAGGAAAATTGTCTACAAGGAATTCAATGGTTTCCACAAAGAAAGCGATCAACGGCCTTGTGGCAAAAAGACAGAAAGAGATTGAAAACGAGATCGATCAGTATCTGAACCAGCATTCCCGTTCGATGAGTTTGTGATGCATTCGCAGCAACTTGCTACAGATTCCCATGTCGCATTTTTCGCATATCCTCCTTGCTAGGATTACGATGGAGGAATCTCGGCTTTGCATATGGAACTAGAAGTGCATATCGGAGTACGGTGTCTGCCGTTTTGGACAAACGTCTGAAACGGTGGGCACCTTTTTGTTTTTGTACAGATATTTGTAGCAACTTGCTACAAATCAAAACCGAAATATAAAGCCTGTATTCTGAGTATTTTGATATCTTTCCGGCTCTTGTTGCACTGTCTTTCGCTTATTTCCGATGATTTTCAGCAGTATTCTGAAGTTTTTTACAGGTTTTTCCAAGAAAACTTCTATTTTCGGGTTTTCCACTCGTTGTGGGTAAGTGAAGGGACCGGAGCATCCCTCATTTGCTTAGGAGGTGGAAGACATTGCAGGAAAAGCAGAACATGAGAAAGAGACATATGCCACGCGGCATAATGCCTTGGTACGATTGCGGATTTATACCAAGAATTTACCAATATTGAGGTCAAAACTATGCGAAAAAGTGCAATTTTAAGCCATTTTTGAAGAAAAATCAGGTACTTGACTGAAATAATTAAAAAGTGGCAAATGCTCATCTTTCTTCGCATAATTTGACATAAAGAAGGTCAAAAAAAACAGTGAAAAAAGTATTATTTGTGTGCCATGGGAACATCTGCCGCAGCCAGATGGCTGAGGCGATGTTCAGAGATCTGGTAAGAAAAAAAGGCAGGGAAGAAATGTTCTTCATCGATTCTGCCGGAACCAGTTCAGAGGAATACGGAAATCCAATGTACTATGCAGCTAAGGAAAAACTGAGGGAAAACCGCATTGACTGCGATAACCACCGGGCCAGGACAATGAGAAGAGATGATTATGAGAAGTTTGATTATCTCATCGGCATGGATCAGTGGAACATCCGGAACATGACAAGAATATGCGGCGGTGATCCAAAGAAAAAGATATTCCTGATGAAAAGCTTCATAGGGGAAAATGATGAAATATCTGATCCATGGTATACCCGGGACTTTGAAAGGACATATCAGGATCTTAAAAGGACACTTCCGGCATTTTACGATTATGCAACGAAGAACGGCTAACCGTTCTTTTTTTCAGGCTGATTCCGGTTTTAACAGTATAGTTTACTGAGGTGATGTGCAGTGCAGTAGATGTGACAATACCGATCCAAGATACTTTTACCGGGGCACGAGAGGGCTGTACTGCCGCAGGTGCATCAAGTTCGGAGATGTCAAGCTTCCGGAAATATCCAGTAAGATCGTAGACAGTGAATATCAGCTGAAGTTTGAACTTACTGAACGCCAGAAGGAAGTGTCGGCAAGACTGACAGAAATGGTCAGCCAGGGAAGAAGCGTCCTATTGGAAGCAGTATGTGGGGCTGGGAAGACTGAGATCATATTTGAGATGGTATCTGATCAGCTGAAAAGAGGCAGAAAAGTCGGCTTTACCATTGCCAGAAGGCAGGTAGTGCTTGAGATAGCGGAGAGACTGTCCAGGGCCTTTACCAATCTTTCCGTAATACCGGTCTGTCAGGGACATACGGATGTTACGATGGCAGATCTGGTGGTGTGCACTACTCACCAGCTCTTCAGGTACAATGACTATTTTGATGTGCTGATCATAGATGAACCAGACGCCTTTCCCTTCAAGGGAGACGATACTCTGAAAGGCATTGCCAGACATGCCTGTCATGGCTCTACGGTATACCTTACGGCCACACCTGATGAACAACTGAAGAACAGAGCGGATGACGGGGAACTGGGATATCTCTATCTTTCCAAAAGACCGCATGGTTTTCCCTTATGCGTACCTGAAACATTTTACGGCAACAGACTGCTGCTTCTGATCAGAGGAGTAATCTGGATGATCAGGGAAATAAAACAGGAAAGGAAGGTGCTGATATTCGTACCCAGGAAGAGAACCGGTGAACTGTTTCGAAGAATACTGGGTCTCTTTGTAAGCTGTAACAACATAGATTCCAACTCAGAAGAAAAGGATGGCATCATTCAGAATTTCAGGGAAGGAAAATTCAAGGTGCTGTTTTCAACCAACATTCTGGAAAGAGGCGTGACCTTCAGCAATGTTCAGGTGCTGGTTTACAAGGCTGATTCAGGAGTGTTTGATGAAGCCTCACTTGTCCAGATTTCCGGAAGAGTAGGCAGGGATGTCAGATATCCCGAGGGAGACTGTCTGTTTCTGGCTGAAAGCCGCAGGGAGAGCATAGATGGCTGCATTAACGGCATCAGGAGGGCAAACAGTGACTGACTGTTACTGCCTGTGGTGCGGCAGGTCATTAAGAAGGGAATCATCCTTCCTGCACCTGATCCAGGTTGATGACGTTCTGTGCCAGATGTGCCGTCACGAAATGAGTTTCAGACCGAGAAACATCAAGGTAGATGACCTTAGGGTCCGCAGTCTCTACGTATATGAAGGGCTGACCAGGGAAATGGTCATTCAGTACAAGGAACTGTATGATGAGGCATTGTTTCCCGTATTCCTTTATCCCCATGCTGAAAAACTGCGAAGGAGGTATATGGGACATACGCTGGTACCCGTTCCCAGCAGTGTGGAGAATAACAGGAAAAGGGGCTTCAGAGCTGTGGACATGATGTTTTCGCTTCTTGATCTTCCCATGGCTGACATGCTTGGTAAGAAGGACAGCCATGACCAGAAGAACACCGACTTCAGAAGGAGGCACGAGATCAGGGAACACCTGTTTCTCAAGGAGAATGAAAGAGCGGGAAGAAAGGTTCTGCTGGTTGATGACATCGTAACTACCGGTGAGACGCTGAAGTCATGCAGTGACATTCTAACGGAAGCCGGCCATGAAGTTTGTATACTGACACTTTGTTATAACAAACGGTTTCTGTGAAATGTATATTTATTTACAAACATCCAACAACCCTCTATAATTGTATTGTCTTTGGGACAGAAAGGTTTAGGATGCTTTATGCAGGGAAAAGTCAAGAAATTCAACAAGGAGAAGGGATACGGCTTCATCACCAAGGGTGACGGCAAGGATGTATTCTTTCACTACTCAGAATTAGTTATGGAAGGTTTTAAGACTATTGAAGACGGTGC
>ONPK01000096.1 GCA_900319675.1 uncultured Bacillota bacterium | reverse complement strand
GTGTATCAGTGAATAGGTATGGATCATCTCAATGGCACAAGATGCATTAAGTCCCTTTTCCTGATCCACACCGAAGTCTTCGAGAAGATCCAGCAGTAAAAGCGGTCTGAATCTCTTGCCGCCAGCCAATAGAGAATAGTTCATTGCTTCGCTGACAAGAGCGTCATCCCCGATGCACCCTGCAAGATATTCTTCAAATTCAGCCTTATTCATCCGTCTTCTCCAGATTGCCGGAAAGATCATTCAGCCTGTCTGAAAACAGCTGCAGTTTCTTGTTGCAGAATTCAGCAAGCTTAAGACCCTCTTCATAAAGTTTCAGCCCCTCATCAAGAGTACATTCATTCTTTTGAATGATTCCCGTGATTTCCTCAAGCCTCTTCATGGCTTCTTCAAAAGTCAGTTCTCTATCCATTATCATGTCCTCCTAAAGGTTTGCAGTCTATCTTTCCATCAGCCAGTGTAACAGTCATGTTGCTGTCATAGTCAACATCTCTGACTGATCTGATCACTCTGTCATTCTGGGAAGCTACCGAGTATCCCCTCTGTAATGTCTTCAGAGGACTCAGGCTGTCCAGAAGGTTTATGCTGTTGACGAATTCATACTTCTTTCTGTCAAGAAAACTCTGAGCAGATCCGTCAAGCATCCTTCTGTCGGTGGCGAGATCATCAGAATTCCTCTGGATCCTGTTTTCAATCGCCTTCTGCATGTATTCACATTCTCTTTTGACATCATCAGCATATCTGTCCATGTTCTTGCTCATGGCCAGGTATATGATGCTCATGTAGTTATCTAGCTTCATCTTCTGCTGGTTGAATCTGTCCGCGAATGCGTCCAGTTTCATGTTCATGTAATCAAGATTCTGATACAGACTGCTCAGATCGTTTTCAAGAACAGTTCTCATGATGCTGCGATAATTGCTGATTCTGTTTCTTACTTCCTGCTGATCAGGTGTAGCGAACGTAGCTGCCGCTGTCGGAGTAGCCGCTCTGACATCAGCGACCAGATCTGCGCTCGTTACGTCTATCTCATGTCCGATGCCGGTAATTACCGGTGTTCGGCATTCATATATTGCTCTGGCGATCTTCTCGTCATTGAAACACCACAGATCATCTACGCTGCCGCCTCCTCTGGCCAGGATTATCGTATCTGAATTCGTCTCGTCAGCCTTTTTAAGGGCATTTACGACGCTTTCTATGGCTTCCTTGCCCTGGACTACGGCATAGACTTCATTGAGCTTAGCCAGCGGCCAGCGGCGTGATACCGTGATCCTGATGTCCTGAAGAGCTGCGGTATTAGCTCCCGTAACCACGGCTATGCTGGTTGGATACGGACAGATCTTCTTCTTGCGGCTTTCCTCAAAATAACCCAGCGGTTCAAGTTTCTTTCTGGTCTTTTCAAACTGGATGTAGAACATGCCCTGACCGGCAAGTTTCATTTCCGTTACGACCAGCTGCAGTTCCCCGCGGTTTTCGTATACGTTAACAGTGCCGGTGACAATTACCGTGTCCCCTTCCTCGGGATTGAATTCAACGGCATTGTTGTAGCCCTTGAACATTGCACACTTGATGCTTGCCCCGGCATCCTTTAAAGTAAAATACCAATGGCCGCTTCCCCTGTAACTGCTGAAATTGCCCAGTTCACCCTGGACCTTTACATTACGCAAGTTACTGTCAAATGTCAGCTTGTTCTTAACATAACCGACTAACTGGGTAATTGACCATATGGTATTTGTCATATCTGATCTAAGACTCCGTTTATAAGTTTTGGCGCATCATCATCGCAGTATTTCTTGGCGATTTCCACCGCCTCATTGATGATGACTGCCCTGTCCGTATTTCCATGGACCAGTTCCTCGGCACTCATCAGAAGTATAGCCTTTTCAATGTAGCCGAGTCTGTCATAATCCCAGGTTGGCGTCAGGTGTGTTTTTATCACTTCCTCCAGTTCATCCTGGTCCTTTAGAGTATTTACGGTATTCTCGACAATAAAAGATATCGATTTCTTGTCATCGATATCGAGATTGTCATCGAAAATATCGTCCATTGACTTTTCTGTCAGCAGATACTGATAGATGCAAGTCATAACCTTTATTCTCTGATCACGTCTTTTCATAAAAATCCCTATTTGATGTAGAAACCTACCACATTTACATTAACTACCACGTTCCTGAAACTGGTCATGAAGGCAATTGCCTCATGGACCTTTTCCTGAACCTCATTTGATATTTCATTGATGTTGACGCCGGTAGATATCAGGATGTTCACGTTTACGACGATGTTATCCTTGACGACCTTGCAGCTGACGGGCTTTGTGAAGTAATTCTTGCCCGTAGGAGCTATTCTGACGTCCTTTATTTCCTCGATACACAGAGCAGCGATTGATTCAAAGACATTCTTGGACAATCCTGTGATGCCAAGTGTTTTTTCATCATTTTTTGAAACAATATATTCTGTTGCCATCGTTATCACCTCTTTATTAATAATATCATACTTATGGCCGTCTTTACAATTTAGCTAAACCTCATTGATGAATTCAATGCGTTTTACATCGGCCTGATCACTGACCATTATGTACCCCCACTTAATGCCTGTGATCCTTCTGTCGCCATTGATGACCGTACTGAATACGCCTTCCTTTGGAACGACATTATCCTTGCTGATGAATCTGTTTCCCCTTACATATCCGTCGATCACGTAGTTATGTCCCAGCAATCTGTTGGCTTCAGATATCCTGCCGCGGGATATAAGCGAAATTATCCTGCTGGATGAAATCTTTTTACCGCCATCTTCAACAGGATCGACCATCTCAACTTCAAAGCGTCTGATCTGACTGGATTTCAGAGTATTGGCGTTGCCTCTTCCCATGTGTCCGAAGGAAAAGTCAAACCCGAAAACCAGATAGGCAATACTCATGTCATTTAGATACCTGATGAACTTATCAGGTTTCATTTCTATCAGTGTCTTGTTGAATTTCAGAACGTAGGCATAGTCTATTCCTGCCCTCTCAAGATATTCAAGCTTCTGGTCAAGATTCATGACGTGCTTGTTTCTTATGGCCGGGTCTTCATTCTTTCTGAACAGATCTGAAGAATACTGATCGAAGGTAATGACTGCACTCTTGAGGTTTCTTTCTCTGGCAACTTCAAGTACCCTATTTACCAATGCCTGGTGTCCTCTGTGAAAGCCGTCAAAACCGCCAATGCAGGCAACGGTTCTTCTGAGCAGCTGTGGAGTATCATAATCCAAGTATACAGTCTTCATTACCATAGCCCTCTCTTGCTGGCATAAATGCCGTTATCAGTTATTCTTTCATAGGCAGCGATGATCCTGCCACCGTTAACGATGAAGATGAGATCTTCATTGCAGTCGATCTGTATTTTCTTGCCGTCATATATTGGCTTAAGGTCCTCGATTTCGACGTAAGGATAGCCTGAGAGTATCTCATAGGTGCTCAATAAAGTGACGGAATCATCGATGTTTTCAAGCTCTTGACAGTCTTTCAGGGTATATCTGTCTATCGCTGTCCTGACCAATGACTTCATGGTGCCGACATTGCCCAGTTTTCTGCTGAGATCTTCACAGACGGTCCGCACATAAGTGCCGCTTGAGCATCTGATTCGGAATCTTATCTCATCATTGCCGTTGAAATCCAGCAGTTCAAGCTCATATATGTTTATGTCAACAGGATCTCTTTCAATCACGATGTCTTCCCTGGCAAGTTCATAAAGTTTTCTGCCGTTGATCTTCTTGGCAGAATACATTGGCGGGACCTGTTTCTGTTCCCCGGTCATCTCAGACATGGCCTGTCTGATTTCTTCCTCAGATACAGGAACAACATCCCTTTGCTCAATGATGTTACCAGTAATGTCAGAAGTATCCGTCCTGATGCCCAGTTTGAGTTCAGCAACATATTCCTTGTCGTGTTCAACGATGTAAGGAAGGATCTTTGTTGCCTTTCCGACCGTCAGCATCATTACTCCGCTGGCCAGTGGATCAAGTGTACCCGTATGGCCAACCTTCTGCGTATTCAGCTTTCTTCTTATCTTCATCACCAGGTCATGACTTGTTATTCCTGATGGCTTGTTTACCAGTAAAATGCCCGCTTTTTCCATGCTGTAATATTAGCATAATTGAAGCTTTTTTGAAATATTGTATAATTTGGATGGTGATGACAATGGAAGTTAGAAGAGTTGTTCCGTCAGGATACTGTCAGGGCGTCGTCTCGGCAATCAGAAAGGTTCGCGAAACCGTTGAGAAGTATCCTGATAAGAAAGTATATGTGCTGGGCATGATCGTGCACAACCGTTTCATCGTGGAAGCCTTCAGGCAGCTGAATGTCATCACTCTTGATGATCCTTTCAGAACCAAGGAAGAGCTTCTGGACTCCATAGAGGACGGTGTGGTCGTGTTTACTGCTCATGGCATATCTGATCAGATCAAGCAGAAAGCCCTCTCCAGAGGCCTTACTGTCGTTGATGCAGCCTGCAAGTATGTTCTTAAGAACCTTTCGCTGATCAGAGATTACCTGAATGACGGATATTCGATCATATACATCGGCAAGAAGAAGCATCCGGAATCAGAGGCTGCCCTTTCCATCAGTGAAGACATTCATCTTGTCACATCATTGAATGACATCGAAAAGCTGAGCATTACCAATTCCAGAATAATGGTTACCAATCAGACGACAATGTCAGTATATGATGTCAGTGAATACATAGAGGCAATCAGGATGAAGTATCCTGGAGCCGTGATTCTTGAGGAGATCTGTGACGCTACCAAGCAGAGGCAGAATGCCGTGATGAATGTCACGGACGCTGATACTCTGATCATCGTCGGAGATCCCAACAGCAACAATACCGCTCAGCTTACCCGCCTGGGCAGAAAGAACGGCATCAGAAGAGTCATTCAGATCGAAACTGCCGCAGAACTTGAGGGCATGGAATTTGCGCCTGATGAAAGAATCGCCGTCACTTCCGGTGCCAGCACGCCCAGATATCTTACTGATAACGTCATTGAATATCTTATGACGCAGGACCCAGTTTATCTTAAGACAGACATTTCCAGAATATTATAAAGAGCAGCTCACGCTGCTCTTTCCTTAGAATTCTCTTTCTCTTCTTCTTATTCTGATTATGTAGAAGGCATATACTCCGGCCAGGGTCAATGCCCAGGCAAACGGGTAGCCATAGTAGACTATGTAAATTGAATTGAATATCTTCATGCCTATGTACAGATAGATCTGCCTTATGACTACCATGCACAACAGCGATATTATCATTACGGTCCTTGAGAAGCCATAGCCTCTGACCACACCGGTATATACGCTGTTTATGCCCAGAATGATGTAAAGAGGAACGATTGCCCTTACCATGGCAACACCGTATTCTATTACTCCCGGATCGTTATTGAAAATGGCAATCAGCTGAGGAGCGAATATGTATGACGGCAAGGCAATGCCTATTACCGCAATTGTAGTGATGATGTTGCCGATCCTTATTCCCTGATGAACTCTGTCCTGCCTCTTGGCACCGAGATTCTGGGAAACGTAGGTCGTTATCGCCAGACCGATGGACTGGGAAGGCATTGAAGCAAAGTTAT
>ONPK01000071.1 GCA_900319675.1 uncultured Bacillota bacterium | reverse complement strand
CTTGAGATACTGCTTCAGCATCGTCAGAAGGTCTTCATCATTACTGCTGTCGCCCTGAACCGGAATGTTTACCGGCTTTTCGACTACCAGCAGGTGATTGTCTTCGTATATTACGTTGATCACAGTTCAAACCTTCCTGAGATGCCGCACGGTAACAGTATGTTGCGGTCACTGGTCGGGATGGCCAGTTCTACGGTATATACCCTGCCGTCAGGATGCTTCTTGAGAAGATACTGCGACATGATGTTGCTTAGTACTATCGGTGAGAATCCGGTCGTATAGCCGTTTACCAGATAGGCCAGCGGCTGGTCGGATAAGAGCTTTGAGGTCTCGGCAATCAGGTTTTCCAGCTGATCTTCCAGCTTCCATAATTCATTGTTCGGCCCGCGTCCGTAGCTTGGCGGATCCATGATTATGATGTCGTAGCGGTTGCCGCGGCGCTGTTCTCTCTGAACGAACTTCAGCGCATCGTCCACGATGAATCTTATCGTATGGTCTTCCAGGTGATTGAGAGCCATGTTTTCCTTGGCCCAGCTTACCATGCCCTTGGCGGCATCGACGTGAACAACTTCTCTGGCCCCGGCCTTGCTGCAGGCCATGGTGGCTCCGCCGGTATAGGCAAAAAGATTGAGAACCTTTACTTCACGGTCGCTGTTTTTTCTGATGATGTCAGCCAGCCAGTCCCAGTTTACGGCCTGTTCCGGGAACAGTCCGGTGTGCTTGAAATTGGTCGGGGCAACCTTGAAGGTCAGATCACGGTAGCTTATCGTCCATTCTTCCGGCAGCTTCTTGCGGAAGTCCCAGCTGCCGCCTCCCTTGGAAGAGCGGTGATAGATGGCATCATACTTATTCCATCTGGCGTCGTCTGACTTATGCCATATTGCCTGGGGATCAGGGCGTACCAAAACGACGCTGCCCCAGCGTTCCAGCTTGTCTTTTTCACCTGCATCTATCAGTTCATAATCCGTCCAGTTCTCTGCCAGTCCTATCATAAAAATCACCTTTAACAAATTATATCATGATTTGAATGATGCTTTCATCATTAACTTGGGTGGCCTGTGATGGTATAATTATATAGGTGGTTTTTAATGGAAAGTTATCTCGAAATGTTGAATGAAGCCCAGTACAAGGCCGTGACGACGAACTCCCAGTACGTACGTGTCATAGCCGGGGCAGGAAGCGGAAAAACGCGTGTTCTGACGACACGCATTGTTTACGTGATCAAGAACTGGGGAGTTGATCCCCGCAAGGTTCTGGCCATCACGTTTACCAACAAGGCCGCCAATGAAATGCGCAACAGAATCAATCTGCAGCTTCCTGAGGAGTCAGGCAAGGTGCACATTTCAACGATCCATTCCTTCTGCGTAACCATTTTGAGACAGGACATCAGGCATCTGGGATACCCCGTTAACAGCATCATCAAGGAAGCCTACAAGGCATTGGACATTGATTCCAAGAAGTACAATGCCAACGGCCTACTGGAATACATCGCCAGCATGAAGACGGCCGGACTGGACGTACAGGCAGCCTACAATCTTGCCTATAATTACTATGAGAAGGGCAAGGCCCAGATATATGAGTACTATCTGAACAGACAGGCTCAGCTCTATGCTCTGGACTTTGACGATCTGCTGTTATGGACCAACAAGCTGTTCAAACTGTATCCGGATGTCAGAGAAAGATGGCAGAAACGTTTCCAGTTCATTCTGGTAGATGAGTTCCAGGACATTGACAATGTTCAGTATGAACTGATCACCTTACTTACGACCGAGAATACCTTCGTATACGTAGTCGGTGATCCGGACCAGACCATCTATACCTGGAGAGGAGCTAACATCAATATCATCATGGGCTTTGAAAATGACTATAAGCCGTGTGAGACCATCGTCCTGGAGCGTAATTACCGTTCCAGTCAGATCATATTGGGCGCAGCCAACAGCCTGATCAAGTACAACAAGCACAGAGTCAAGAAGGATCTTTATACCGAAAATCCTGAGGGTTCTCACATCATTCACTACAAGGCTCCAACGGAAGATGATGAAGCCTTATACGTTGCCAAGAAGATTCTGGAACTGACCAAGAAGGGTGAGTATGAATATGATGACATCGCCGTTCTCTACCGTTCCAACTATCTTTCAAGATCAATAGAAAAAAGTCTGATAGATCTCAAGATACCGTACGTAATATACGGCGGCATCAGGTTCTATGAAAGACAGGAGATCAAGGATGCCCTGTGTTATCTCAGAATGCTGGTGAGCAGGGATGATCTGTCCTTCAAGAGAATAATAAACGTTCCGAAGAGAGGCATCGGCAACAAGTCCGTGGATACTCTTCTTGAATACGCCCGCAATAACGGCATTACCATGTTTGAGGCTGCCAAGCAGCTTGATTACATGAAGAAGAAGGAATTAAGAAATCTGGTTGAAAAGATCGAAGACTGGACCATCAGAAGTAAGGAGATGCCGCTGGAACAGATCCTGCAAATGATCCTGGAGGAAAGCGGCTATAATACCATGCTGGAAACCTCAGGAGATTCCAAGGATGTTGACAGGACCGAAAACCTCAAGGAACTGATAAACGACATGAACGACTATGTTCACGGCAATCCTGATGCCCAGCTTGATGACTATCTGCAGATGGTCGCCCTGTACACCGACATTCAGGGAAACAGGGACGGACACTTTGTTTCATTGATGACCGTACACAGTGCCAAGGGCCTGGAGTTCAGGAATGTCTTTGTCATCGGCTTAAGCGATGGGGTATTCCCGTCAGAAAAGAGCATGGCTGAAGGCATCAAGGGTCTGGAAGAGGAAAGAAGACTGGCTTACGTGGCCTTTACCAGAGCCATGGATAATCTGTTTTTAACCGAGAGCATGGGTTACAGCTACGCAACGAATTCAAGCAAGGTACCGTCAAGGTTCCTTGATGAGATAGATGAAGAATTCATTGAAAAGGCCGGCATCGTGCCGGTAAATGAAATGGTCAAGAACTTCGACGACGACATGGAATTCACCATGACCGTTGCCCGCAAGAGACCGAAGGTTGACGTCAAGCCGGGAGACATCATGATCCATGATGACTTCGGTGAAGGCGTGGTATTAAGCGTTAACGGCAACTTCGGAGACATTGCCTTCCCGATGCCTTTCAAGGTCAAGACGATGTCACTGAATTTCCCGAAACTGCACAAGAAGGAGGCTGACAAAGATGAGTGATGTTCAGAAGCACATAGAGGAATTACGCCGGTTACTGGAACTGTACAATCTGCAGTACTACCGTGACGATAACCCGTCAGTACCGGACAGCGAGTATGACCGTCTGATGAATGAACTGAAGAAGCTGGAAGCTGAGCATCCGGAGTTCTACGATGCCAATTCCCCGACACAGAGAGTAGGCGGGGCAGTTTCCGAAGGATTCACCAAGATCGTTCACCAGAGAAACATGCTGTCACTGGGGAACGGATACAATTACGAAGATCTGAAGCAGTTTGAGGACCGCATCATCAGTGAAGTCGGTCCTGTTGAATACATCGTTGAGCTGAAGATGGACGGCCTGGCCATGAGCATGCTGTATCAGAACGGCAAGTTCGTTCAGGCTGTTACCAGAGGTGACGGCGTGGTTGGTGAGGATGTTACTGCCAACGTCAGGACGATCCGTTCGATTCCTATGAACATTGACTTCAAGGAGGAGCTGGACATCCGCGGCGAGGTTTACATGCCAAGATCCGTCTTTCGCAAGTTAAATGAAGAAAGAGAATCCAGAGGGGAAGCTCTCTTTGCCAATCCGCGTAATGCGGCTGCCGGTTCAATCCGTCAGCTTGATTCCCGCATCGCCGCTTCCAGAGGTCTGGAAGCCTACTGGTATCATCTGCCGGGCGCAGAAGCCTTCGTCAGAACTCATGAGGAAGCTCTGGAATTACTGGAGAAGCAGGGATTCAGAGTTAATCCCTTAAGACGCAAGTGCCGCAATATCGATGAAGTATGGGCCTTCATTCAGGAAATGGCTCAGAAGAGACCTGATCTGCCGTATGACATTGACGGCATGGTCATCAAGGTAAATGACCTGGCCAAGCAGCAGCAGCTGGGTTACACCGTCAAGTATCCGAAGTGGGCCATCGCCTACAAGTTCCCGGCTGAGGAAGTCGTGACCAAAGTCGTTGACATCTTCTGTACGGTAGGCAGAACCGGCAAGGTAACTCCTAACGCCAGGTTCATACCGGTTGAAATAGCTCAGACCAACGTTGAATTTGCAACACTGCATAACGAGGATTACATCAAGGCCAAAGACATCAGAGTCAATGACTCCGTCGTAGTACATAAGGCCGGCGACATCATTCCTGAGGTCGTCAAGGTCATCATGGAACGCAGACCGGAGAATTCGGAAGGCTACATCTTCCCGAAAATCTGTCCGGTATGCGGCATGCCACTGCACAGATTCGAAGATGAGGCAGACACCTACTGCATTAACAGTGAGTGCCCGGCCAGAGTCGTTGAGAGCATTGCCCACTTTGCCAGCAGAGATGCCATGAATATTGACGGTTTGGGCGAAAAGAAGGTTGAAATGTTCCATAAGGCCGGTCTGCTCAACAGAGTAGAAGACATCTTTGAACTGAAGTACTGCCGTGATGAGATCATGCAGCTGGACAAGATGGGTTCAAAATCCTTTGACAATCTTGTAAATGCCATCGAGGAATCTAAAAAGGCTGGACTGGACAAGGTACTGTTCGGCATCGGTATCAAGCACATTGGCGCCAAAGCTGCCCGAGTACTGGCACAGCGCTATAAGAACATCGATGCCCTGATGCAGGCCAGCAGGGAAGAACTGACCAGGATACCTGATGTCGGCGAGGTAATGGCCGATTCGATCGTTACCTTCTTTGAGGATGAGCAGAACGTCAAGCTGGTGGAATCACTGAAGAAGAACAACGTCATCATGCTATATGAGGATAAGGACAGCTTTGATTCCGTATTTACCAACAAGACAGTCGTTCTGACCGGCGGTCTGGATCATCTGACCAGAAGCCAGGCCGAGGCTCTTCTGGGACAGCTACAGGCTAAGGTAACAGGATCCGTTTCCAAGAAGACGGACATCGTCATCTACGGTCATGATGCCGGCAGCAAGTACGACAAGGCTCTGCAGCTGGGCATTCAGCTGATGGATGAGGATGCCTTCGTAAGTGAACTGGAGAGACTGGATTTACTTAAGAAATCTTAAAAAAGTGGAAATATATCATTTTATAATGTATTATAAGGTGTACAGGATGTGATAACATGGCTTGGAAAAAGAGAAAAAAGCAAAACAACGCTAAGCCTGAGGTCATCGATGTCGAGGCAAGAGTCATCCCAGATGTTGAGGAAACATTAAGGGAAGAGCCGAGAATGACGGAGACCGAAGAGCTGAAGCTTAATCAGTCAATCGTAAGCGACATATTGAAGGAATCTGCAGAGCAGAGTTTTGAGGCTGCCGAAGAAGCAGCTGAAACTGTCGCTGAGAATGCTGAGCCTGTTGTTGAGGAAGTCAGACAGACAGTTACAGAAACTGCGGAAAATGCGGAAACGGCATTTGAAGAAGTCAGGGAAACTGTTGAAGATACTGCTGAACATATCAGCAATGAAGTCAGCCTGGAACCTGCTGAAGAGGAAAACTTCAGGGAAGAGACCGCAGAGATCCCGGTGGTTGCACCGGTTGAGGAAATCAGTGAAGAGGCTGAGAATGCGGCTACTGAGGAAGTTCAGGAAGAAACCGCTGGTGAGACAGCGGAACCTGCAGAACAAACTGCAGAAACTTCTGAGGAATATACTGACGAAACCATCGTATACGATGGCGCCGGTTCACTGACTATAGCTGATCCGGGTGAAACAAGGGAAGTATCAACTTTCGACGGCGACAGCGTGGAAAAGAGTGATTCAATGGCAAAGGGCAAGAAAGAAAAGAAAGCTAAGAAAGTCAAGGTTAAGAAAGACAGACTGGGATTCAACTGGTTCTTCTGGCTCAGTTTCATCGTACTGATGGTTCCTGTATGCTTCTTCCTGTATCTGCTTTATTCAGCAGCTCAGGAAACCCATACACCTATCATCGGTGAGAGAATCAACACTGAAATCATTCACATGATCGATGAAGATCAGAAGGCTGCAGTAGAATCAAGACTGAAACAGATCGACGGCGTTGAAGGATGTGCCGTCAACCTGATCGTTGAAACAATGAGAATAGAACTGGATGTCAGAGATGACATGACATCCGAGGAAATGAATGACCTCGTATTACAGGCTTATGAAGCAGTAAATGAGATCCTTCCAGTTGAGACATACTTTACTCAGCAGGAAGACTACAAGCAGTACGATTTGGAAATCTACGCTTACGATGACATGAAACTTGATGAATTCAGACTCATTCTGATCAATAAGAACTCCAAGATGGATACCTATCTCGTTCAGACACTGTCTGATCCTAAGAATGAGGAGATAGCTACTGAACTGAAGGAACTCCGTGAGCAGCAGATCATCGAAAGAGAAGAGGAAGAAAGAGCAAAAGCTGAAGGCGAAAACGCTGAAGGTGAAGAAACAGAAGGCGAGACAGAGGGACAGACGGAAGGCGAAGAAGCCACTGAACCGAATGAATACAATCACGCCGCTGATGATACAACAGAGTAATGCAGAAGAATCAATTGTTTACAGGTACTTGTACTGACTATACTTACAATGGATTAGGTGTCGTTAAATATGACACCTTTTGCGTATTTGTCAAGGACATGATCATCGGTGAAACCGGTGAGATCGTCATAACGGCCATCCGAAAGGATTACGGTTACGGCAGACTGCTGAAGCTGATCGAACCAAGTCCTGAAAGAGTCGAGGCCCGCTGTCCGATATCCAGGCAGTGCGGAGGCTGTCAGCTGCAACACATGTCCCAGAAGGGGCAGGCTGAATTCAAGCAGAGGCACGTTGAACATACGTTAAGAAACATTGGCAAGGTAACTGAGGAGATAAAGCCGATCATCATGATGGACGAGCCTTACCGCTACCGTAACAAGGTAATACTGCCGTTGACAGTAAACAAAGACGGACTGCCGGTTACGGGATTCTACCGCTATAACTCACACGAGGTAATACCGGTGGATGAGTGTTATCTGCAAAGTGAACAGGCCAATGAACTGGTCAGAAAGATCAGACTGTTAATGTACCGCCATGACATTCATGAACATGTAAGATACGTCATGTTAAGAGATCTGCCTAAAACCGGTGAGATCATGGTCGTACTGGTAACTGACAGAAGAGATGTCAGGGGAATTGACAGATTCACCGAAGATCTCGTTAAGGGAAACGAACACATAAAGAGTGTTATCCAGAATATAAATGAAGATAAGAAGACCAATGTGGTGCTTGGAAAGAGCCACAGGCTTTTGTATGGTTCATGGCACCTGACCGATGAACTGTGCGGCCTGAAATTTGAAATATCCGATTATTCCTTCTATCAGATCAACACCGTCCAGACCGAAGTATTATATGGCAAGGCCATTGAACTGGCTCAGCTGAAGAAAACTGATCTGGTGCTGGATCTGTATTGCGGAGTTGGAACGATCGGACTCATTGCCAGTAAGAAGGCCGGCAGGGTCATTGGTGTTGAGATAGTTGAAGAGGCCATTAAAGATGCCAAAAGAAATGCCGAGATCAACGGCATTACCAATGTTAACTTCATCTGTGGGGACTCACAGAAAATGGCTGCTGACTTTGCCAGGGAAGAGATAAGACCAGACGTGATCTTCGTTGATCCTCCAAGAAAGGGCTGCAGTGAAGAGACACTTGAAAGCATAGTGACAATGAAGCCGGAAAGACTGGTATACGTTTCATGCAACCCGTCAACTCTGGCCAGAGATCTTTACTATCTGAAGAATAACGGCTATGAGATCAGGGAAATTCAGCCGGTAGATCAGTTCCCGCATACATATCATGTGGAAACTGTATGCTGCTTGTACCACCAAAAGAAAGACTTCATTTCCGTACCGTATGAACCGAAAGATGCGAGCTATCTAAAACAGCGCTAAAAACAAAAG
>ONPK01000147.1 GCA_900319675.1 uncultured Bacillota bacterium | reverse complement strand
ATACTTATTAATCTTGTCCTGCGACAGGGAGATGGTCTCTCCCTCATCGTTGGCATCAACGATCAGGATGTTTCCAAAAAGGATGTCTATCAGCTGACCTTTATAGTACAGCAGTCTGTTTGGCTCACTTCCATTGAACTTTCCTTCTTCGTTTACAACGATATCTACATCATCGAACAGATATGGCATTTCGAAATTGCCTTCGACAAGTCTCTGCAGTTCCCTATAGCCTTCCATAAATTCGATAACTTCGGGTGTCTTACCCGGTCTCACGATAATTCCCTTAATCATTATCTGCCTCCACTGGAGTCATGAATGATACTCTGGTTGCTACAACATACAACTGGTTATGGAGATCCTGCAGATATCCCTTAATACCAACGACTGTTCCTTCACTGTATTTTTCGTTTATTGTCTGTGCTAATGGTTCCCAGATGCAGACATCTATCACAGCACGATTTTGTTCATCTGTGTTTTCTACATCAAGAGCTACCTTGTGAGTTATGTTAGCTGCTGGATGACTGTCTGATTCTACTGGGCGTCCGGTTAATTTGCCGATTAAAGTTACACTGTTTAACATTTGCATTTCCTAACCTTTCACTTTTCTTTAATTATTAATAGGCAAAATCCCCATTCTCTCCGATGTAATCTCTGTTATCGAGCTTGGAGAGATAGTCGTTAAGCCTATGCATGGAGTCTTCATCCATTTCGGAATCATAATCATCCGTTTCGCCAAAGAGATTGGATGAATAATATCCTATCCTTGGCTTATAAGAGTATTTCGGATACTCTCGGGGTTTATATGATGAATTGGAATAGACATAGTCACCATCCTCGATGAAATTACCGAGAAGGGTGATGCACCCGGTACTGTCGATAAAAGCCAGCTTGCTGGTACCGATGAGTTCCTCTATCAGCATCAGCTTGTCCGTGTCTCTTATGAAAGAGGGATCAAGTTTGCTGAGGACTTTCTGGGTGAAGTTGAGCGAATCATTGATGGCGCTGTTTGCTCCCGGATAGTAGTTGCTCAGAACACCGTTGTGGCATACTGCCAGATCGGTTGTTCCAAACACTTTATTCTTGTCAAAAACAGGGAAGGGGTGAGTACACAGCTTTGTCTTATGGCCGCTGGTACCGATCCTGAAATGCAGAACGACAGGGATATTCTTCCAGTCTCTGTCTTTGATGAAATCAAGCAGCTGTTCCACTTTCATGAATCCCTTATGATAAATGACCTTCTGGAGCAGGTAATCATAATACATGATGCCGGCTCCATCCGGATTGTTGGTGAACATGGTCCTGATCGTTGTTTCCGGGAACATCTCTGCTCCGGCTTTCTTTACGGCGATTATACACATGCGGCTTCACCTGTGCTTTCCATCGATGCTGCAGCAGCTTCTGCCAGCAGTTCATCGATCTCATCGTTTTCAGCCTGCGTCATTTCCCCATCGTAATGAGAAAAATCGGCCTGGGCTTTTGTATCGATATTCTGGTGATACTTCAGTACTCTCTGAGATACATAATCAGGCAGATACTGCCCATTCAGTAACTCTCCGAATACTACGACATCTCTGTCATCATTGGCTGCTTCGACCAGGTTCTTTACCAGTTCGATCGTGGCCATGTAAGTCTTCGGATTCAGTGTTCCTCTGAAGACTCTGATCTCCACGGTGGTTCTGTTGGCAAGATTGACCGATACACCATGACCCATTGATGCTTTTTCCTTGATCTTCTGTCTGGTGATGACACCGTCGATAACTCCATAGCGGTAATAATGACCATCTTTTCTTCTGGCAAGTACTTCCATATTCTTCTTGAAGACAGTTACCATGGCATTGAATCTGTCGATGGCTTTCTCGTCTTTGAAGGCTTCTCTTGAGATATGGACATGCAGACCACACACGGTAGTGTCATGTGATTTCATACCTTTCTGAGCCAATGTCGTCAGCATTGTTGAAATACGGCTGTAGTTATTGCGCATGAATTTGTAGGTCATCGGCTGAGAAATGATCTCGAATCCTTCACCGATGGAGCCATCTCTTTCGCAGTGGAACAGGTCCCCGAAGTTCTGCTGAACATACAGTGCATTAACGCTGTCTCCCTGACACTCTATCTCCGTACCGAAGTACAGATTGGTGTTCTCATATGGAGCTGCGAGCTTGTAACTGTAGTTGCTGCGGTTGTAACTGTGGTATCCTCCAACTGCATCTCTGATCGCCTTACGGCTGTACTTCTTACCCTCTACAGTGATCAAATCACTTGAAGATAAAAAGTATTCTCCTGAGTAATCGCATCTGATGGCGGCAGGGTAGTGTTCCTTTAGATAATCTAAGGACATGACCTTGCTGTCACCGCTGTACTGATGGAGTACTGCAGAATTCTCCCTTCTGATGTATGAACCGTTGATCTCGTCCTTAACGTACTTGGCGTTAAAGCATCTGGAACACATGACTTTTCCTTCGATCATCTTCATGTCTTCCTTAGTGTGGTATTCACCGCACTCACAGCAGCTCATAAGTTCCTGTTTGCGCCAGCAGCTGTTGCAGTAACGATGAACTTCACCATTTACGACAACTTCCTGGGCATTGGTTTTCAGATGTCTTTCCCCACACATGGAGCATCTGAATGTTTCCTTGACTGCACTTGGTGCCAGCAAGAGTCCGTCAACCTCTAATCCATATTCCTGCTGGAAATAGACATTGGTTACCGGACACAGATTCAAAGTCTCAAGTGCTTCTGTGGAAACGTTCACCTTACTTATGAAGCTACTTCTTTCCGAATACATGACACCTATGATCTGATTTGCCGGATAGTATCTGTTATTGATAAGACACCACATATACTTGTTGAGGTGTGGATCATAACCGATACTCTGGTTGCCAAATGGTCCGAAGATGGCAGTCTGGACAACGATATGTGCATTGTCACTTGCTGTCTCATCGCATGGCTGCAATGATCTCATTGAGATGTGTTCTTTTTCAACCCACTCATCAATCTGGGAAAGTCTGATACCTTCCATTAAATCTCTTACTTCGCTGCGTTTCATTTTTACCTAACCTCCTTGTACATAGCGAAAAAGACAGATTCTTCCTATCTGCCTAGATTAACTAAATTCCTAATGATCTATTTACGCTGATCAGACGATAACCTTTTAGAGTGATACGGTTTGCTCTGGTGAGTTATGGAACCAATAGCCGTTTAAATGTGTCTTATTATAGTCGAAAAGAAAAAGCCCTATACTCAGCCGGGAAATGCAAGTATAAGCACTTTAGGGCTGGATATAGGGCTTTTCATCAGGATATCATGCCGTTTTCAAGGCGATCACGACTGTAATAGTCATCCCAGAACACGAAGTTTCTTGCGTCTTCCTCAAGCATTCTTGTAACAAGAGCAATAGCATCGTATTCTTCCATTCCTGATGCTATAAGTCGGTCAATTATTTCATTAAAAGCGTCATG
>ONPK01000185.1 GCA_900319675.1 uncultured Bacillota bacterium | reverse complement strand
GGCTGCTGCCACGGGTGCATCTACTGCGACAGCCGCAGCAACTGTTATCACATTGAGAATTTTGACGTGCCCAGGGGCAAGGAAAATGAACTGGAGATCCTTGAAGCGGAACTGAAGAAGAGAAAGGATAAGGGCGTTGTCGGCATCGGCTCAATGTCAGATACCTATAATCCCTTTGAAAAGCAGTACGAAATAACCAGGGGAGCATTAAAACTGTTATTAAAATACGGCTTTGGCGTAGCCATTGATACCAAGAGCGATCTGATATTACGTGATCTGGATCTGCTTAAGGAGATAAACAGGCGAAATAACGTCATCATCAAGTTCACCGTGACAACACCGCATGATGAACTATCCAGAATAATAGAACCGCATGTTTCAACATCTTCTGAGCGTCTGGCCGCAATCAGGATATTAACTGATAACGGGATATTTGCCGGCATCATGATGAATCCGGTACTGCCGTTCATTACGGACAGGAAGGAAGACATCAGGGAACTGGTCAGACTGGCTCATGAAAGCGGAGCCAGGTTCATTCATACCTACATGGGTGTTACCCTGCGGGAAAACCAGAGGGACTACTATTACGAAAAGCTCGATGAACATTTCCCGGGTCTGAAGGAAAAGTACATGAGACAATACGGAAACAGATATTTCTGTTCACCGCCAGGCAGTAAGGCGTTGTATGAACTGTTTGTCAGAGAATGCGATAAATACGGCATACTGCATGAAATGCCAGACATCATCAAGGCATACAAGAAGGACATTGAAGAGTACAGTCAGCTGTCACTATTCTGACAGCCAGCATAATCAGGAGGCTAACATGAACAGTTATGTACAGAAAGTCATCAACGATGTAAAGGAAAGAAATCCCAACGAACCTGAATTCATTCAGGCTGTGGAGGAACTTCTTACATCCATTTCACCGGTCATTGACCAGCATCCGGAATATGAAAAGGCGGACCTGCTGCACAGAATGACGGAGCCGGAAAGGATGTTCACCTTCCGGGTAGTGTGGACGGATGATAACGGTCAGGTTCATACCAACCGGGGCTGGAGATGTCAGTTCAACGGGGCAATCGGACCATATAAAGGTGGTCTGAGGTTTCAAAAGAACGTCAATGACAGCATCATCAAGTTCCTGGGCTTTGAGCAGACTTTCAAGAATGCCCTGACCGGTCTGCCGATCGGCGGCGGCAAGGGCGGTTCTGACTTTGATCCAAGCGGCAGATCTGATGCGGAGATCATGAGATTCTGCCAGAGTTACATGACTGCACTGTACAGATATATCGGACCTGATACTGACGTACCGGCCGGGGACATGGGAGTAGGCGAACGCGAGATAGGCTACCTGTTCGGTCAGCACAGAAGACTCAAGGGTAACTTTGAAAACGGTGTAATTACCGGAAAGAATCCTGCCTATGGCGGCTCTCTGATCAGGCCGGAAGCCACGGGATATGGAGCAGTATACTATCTGTGTGAAGTACTCAAGCATGAAAAAGACACGATCAAGGGCAAGAGAATCGGTGTATCCGGCTATGGCAACGTAGCCTGGGGCATCATGAAGAAAGCGGCTCAATTCGGAGCCAGAGTCACATACATATCCGGACCTGACGGTTACATTCATGACGAAGAGGGTGTCATAACAGAGGAAAAGCTTGATTACATACTGGAAATGAGAAGAACGGATCCAATGCACTGCCGCAGCTATGCGGAAAAGTTCAACTGTGAATTCGTGGAAGGTGAGAAGTTCTGGGGTGTTAAGGACGTAGATATCTACATGCCGGCCGCAACGCAGAATGACGTTGACATAAACAGTGCACATAAAATAGCAGAGTCAGGCGTAAAGTACTACATTGAGGTAGCCAACATGCCTACGACAAATGATGCGCTTAACTATCTGGCTTCTCAGCCCGGCATCATCGTTGCCCCATCAAAGGCTGTAAATGCCGGAGGAGTTGGGGTATCTGCCTTGGAGATGTCACAGAACTCGGAAAGACTGCCATGGACTGCTCAGGATGTAGATGACCAGCTTAAGAGA
>ONPK01000009.1 GCA_900319675.1 uncultured Bacillota bacterium | reverse complement strand
GCATTAACTGCCAGAGTAAGACCAATGATCATTGAGATAGGACCAGTGATTGTAGGTGGCAGGATCTTTTCAATTGTTTCCTTACCGAACTTTCTTACTAATAAGCCAGCTGCGATTGAAACGAAGCCGCTCATGATGATACCGAACTGAGCCTTTGAAATGAGTTCTGCCGGTAAGACGCCTGTAGCGTTCCATGAAGCGATCTGTTCTGCAGTGCCTTCAGCCATTGCCATTGAAGATACTGCTGATAAGTAAGCAAAGCTGCTTCCGTAATACAGTGGGATCTTCTTGCCAGTGATGAAGATGAAGCATAAGGTTGCAAGACCTGATGCGAAGATAGTTGTTGATACCTGGAAACCGGTAATTAAAGCTACTGCGATCGTAGCCGGGAACATTACGATTACCTGCTGCAATGCGTAGAGAATGAGTTTACCTGTTTCAGGCCTTTCCTGTGGTAAATAACCATATGAATCTTTTTTTGTTGTCATGAAAATTCTCCTTTCCTTCATTTTCATAATTCGTTTATAACAACACCCGTTACATGATCAACTTCCCTAAGGTTGACCATGACGACTTCATTCATTGAAGTCGGGATGTTCTTACCTACAAAGTTTGCCTTGATTGGCAGTTCAGCATGTCCCCTGTCAATGAGAACACAAAGCTGAATCTTTCCCGGACGTCCATAGTCTTTTAAGGCATCCATGGCAGCCCTGGCTGTTCTTCCGGTAAAAATAACGTCATCAACCAGAACGACTGTCTTATCCTCAATTGGAAAAGAAATGTCACTTTGGCTAATGACGGGATCGATATTGATTTTTGAGAGGTCATCACGGTACATGGTAATATCCAGAGATCCGACAGGAAGTCTGATGCCTTCAATGTTAAAAATATTCTCAGCGATTCTGTTGGCAAGCGGTACTCCTCTTGTCTTAATGCCGATGAGACAGATATCCTCAGCACCATTGTTCTTTTCAATGATCTGATGAGACAGTCTTACTAGAGTTCTGTCTACATCTGCTTCGTTCATGATCTGAGTCTTAAACTTCATGTCTGTCCTCCCGGTAAAATTAAAGGGTCTCGCGCACGGCAAGACCCTATTACATTCCAGAATGTATATCGAACTTGCCGGCATCTCCGTACCGATTTAAAGTTACTGTAATTATATAACCACAAATGGAATCAAGAATCAAGATAAATAATTCTGAAATTTAATGAAAGTGCTTACATCAGTTTTCCAGTTCAAATACCTGCCAGCAGAACAGATTCATGCCCATGTACATGCCGTCTTCTGTCACAAACACCACCGCCTCCAGCGGATCGTTGAAAATGTATTTCTTTGTTCCTGCCTCCGTAGTCAGTTCATATTCGAACGGGGTATCAAGATATATGATGATGACACCTCCTGAATACGTGTAGGAAGCTGATACTTCAGTTAAATCTGTGTTTGCTGTATTTGCGATGGTCATTACCATGTTGCTGCCATCGGCGGCTATTCTATTGACATATAAGGCATCAAAGCCAAAGTCAGGAACATACTTTCCTTCGTAATAGCCGGCAAATAAGTAGTTTTCATAATTCAATATGTCTATAAATCTGTCATTGATCTTATCTTCTGTTCTGATGAACAGCTTATCATTCTGACCAAATGGTTCATACATTATCAGTTCATCATTGGCCTCATTAGATTCAATGGTACCTTCACAGCGTAGATAACTGACCGTACTGGTCAGGGATGATCCTGCATCATTATCCGGAATAGATCCAGCAGCACTGTAGTTACCAGTCGGTTCATCCCACGAGAAGCCTATGAAGTACTTGCCGTCATAGAACCATCCGTTTTTCTCGTTGAAATGAACATAGATTCCGTCAGCCTTATACGTACTTCCATTGATTTCATATCTTATTGGTTCTGGAGGAGTAACGGGATCGACTACTGGAGGAGTGTCAGGTATTACTTCCTCTTTAGGCAATAAGGATATGAGCCCCTGTCTGATCGTCAGCGGGAATATCAGTAAGGTAACCGCAACGAAAATACGCAGTATTCTGTATATTCCCCTGCGCTTTTCTTCTTCCGGTTTCTTATTCCTTGATGAGTCATAACCGATGTTAAACTCGTCAGGTATTCTGTTGTATTCCGCTGATTTCATGCTTTATTTGATTCCCAGTTCCTTCAATACCTTCAGGATCTTTACGTTCATCTTTCTTCTTTCATCGTACAGATCAGCTTCCTTTGTTTCCTTGATAAATCTGATCACGTTAGTGTCAGATAATATCTCTTCCAGTCCAAGGCACTTAATGTCACCGTAATCAGCACTTGTTACGGCTTCAATGTCAGCGTCTTCCGGCAGTTCAATGTCCACAACGTCAACTGAATCATACAGAGAATGATTTAATATGTCCTTCATGGAGCTGTTGTTGAAGATCTTAACGTTTCCTGCATTATCTATGATACTTGTCGTTCTGATACCAATCTCGCTTATAGTGCCCAGAAAACCGTCTACCTCAACGATATCACCAACTTTGCATTCCTGTTCAAACAGCATGAAAATGCCCGTCAGCATGTCTTCTATGAGTCCCTCAGCGCTTGTGCCTATTATTAATGCCAGTATTCCTATGCCAGCAATGATGCCGTTGATGTCAGCGCCCATTATTCTGAGTGACCATACCACGATCAGTATCAGAGCCAGATAGTCAATCGCACTGTTAAGTATGGTTACGAATGTAGCCAGCTTCTTGGTCTTTATAAGTGATACCAGTATCTTAAGCAGATACTTCACAGATAACAGGAATGTGCATACAATCGCAACCCTTAATATCGATTCAACATTAATGTGGATATTTGCCAGGAAATCCTCAATGCTGAACCCCATGTAATTTGCCAGTAGCAGACATATTGCCAATGCTACCAACGACGCTATGATCCTTCCCAAATTCTTCATATGAATATCCTCCAGTTATTCAGTTTCTCTGTTTATTACTGCGGTATAGGTTCCGCTTCCCCTTCCTTCTATGATTCCTTCCTTAAGTTCAAAATGTCCAACTTCCGGAGTAATTATAGTTTCATAATGACCTACTTCATCAGCAGCGTACTGATCAACGACCTCAACTGTTTCATCATATGCCTGCTGATCAACAACATATTGTTGTGAGATCTGGTACTCCGTTCGTTCTTCTATTCCCATTCCATCATGACTGCCCATGAATTCCAGGGCTTCTTCATATGTACTGAAGGTCTCTGTAAATGTTCCATTAGATGTCATATATGAAACGTCATATACGGTTATTGGCGTATTTATCTGCTCGTAATGACCTGTTTCATCGTGATGGACGGTCTCATAGTGACTTCTGTATTCCTGTTTTGGACTGTCTATGACATATCGCTCTTCCCTCTTTTCGGGTTCATCCACAACATATTCATAGTCATCATCATTCTCGCTAAGCCAGCTGTATGAAGTAGTCACCATTATCTTTTCACCTGAACCATGAGAAGTCTTATGCTCATATTCTTTCATAACAAAATCATCTGATTTCAAGTCAGAACTCAGATCAATCTGAAGTAATGAAAAAGCAGCTGTTATCGACAGCAGTATTCCAAGTAATATTTTCATTGTTTTCCTCTTACATAGTTATTCTAACATAATAAAAAGAACCTGCATAATGCAAGTTCTCTCTTCTTAAATGTCTTCTCCTTCTGTAAACTGAGAATTCCACAGTTCAGCATAGAATCCGTTTTTCTCGAGGAGTTCTCTGTGATTACCTGTTTCTACTATGTCTCCATCCTTCATCACAAGAATGATGTCAGCATTTCTGATCGTTGAAAGACGGTGAGCAATGGTAAATGATGTTCTGCCTTCCGTCAGCTTGTTCATTGCATCCTGAACGATCTGCTCTGTTCTGGTATCTACTGATGATGTAGCTTCATCAAGAATTAGCAGTGGAGCGTTTGTGATCATGGCTCTGGCAATGGTCATAAGCTGCCTCTGGCCAACAGACATGTTGGAATCATCCGACAGTACGGTATCATAGCTATCCGGCAATGACATTATGTAAAGGTGGATGCCAACAGACTTGCATACCTTAATAACTTCCTCATCTGTTACATGCTGTTTCCCGAATGTAAGATTATCCCTTACTGTTCCGTTGAAAAGCCAGGTATCCTGCAATACCATGCAGAACAGTGAATGTACGCATTCCCTGGTCATATCACTGGTCTTTATACCGCCAATCGATATTGAACCGCTGTTCAGTTCATAGAATCTCATCAGAAGATTAACCAATGTGGTCTTACCTGCTCCTGTTGGCCCGACTATGGCAATGTGATGACCGGGATAAACAGTAAAGTTAAAGTCATTAATTATGGTTCTTTCCGGAGTATATCCAAAATTAACGTGATCAAATACAACATCAGCCTTTTCAATGTTATCGATTCTGGTTATCTTTCCGTTAGGTTTCACATTCTCTTCCAGACATTTCTTATTATTGTTATATTTCGGTTCTTTATAATATCTGGGTTTCAGATAATACTTGTTCATGATCCTCTGGATCTTCTTGCGGTTAAATATTACACCATATTTAACCTTTAGACCTTCCGCTATCCTGCGAGATCTATATGTGTATTTGGAATCCTCAAATATCTCCTTGATCATCAGATAATCGTAATAGTCTTTATCTTCGCTGTTACGGTACTTATAGTATGTTCTCTGAGATATGTTAAGTACAGCACATATATTAGAAAGCTTATATACATTCTGATATAGGTTTATAAACGCTACTTTCTCTCTCGTTGTGCCTTGAGGAAGGCCTGGTATTTCTTTAGTATTTCATATCTCTCTTTCCAGTCGATTTCCGAGTCTTTTGGTCTGCCTTTCTTTAAACCTTTTGGTCCATGCTTTTCCGGATTATTCCATTTGGAGACCCACGTTTCTGCGGTATGTACTGAAATACCGTAATCGCATGCAATAGATGATGAAGTAACTTCGCCTTTTAAATAGGCTGTTCTTAGTGCTTCTTTAAACTCTTTTGGATATTTATTGTACTTTTGCCCTTTACTTGCCATAGAAAAACTATCTCCTTTCGAAGATAGTTTCTTATAATTTTCCTTTTTTATTCAGTGAACTATTTGGGGTCCACTGTCTTACTTTGCCTCTTTCTCTTCTTCCTTTTCTTCTGGTAATATTACAACGTCAATCTTATCTATTGACCTGTCATCCATTGACTTGATGGTAAACAATGCATTACCAATCTGTACGCTTGGATGTTCATCCTCATCAGGTACATAACCGAGCTTATCCATTACCAGACCGCCAATCGTATCATTTTCACTGTCATCAAGTTCCTGTCCAATGATTTCAGAAACGTCATCAATGATGGTTGCTCCATCAACAATGAAATGACTGTCGTTTACTTCTTCAATTTCCTCTTCCTCATCGTCAAACTCATCCTGGATATCTCCTACTATTGATTCAAGGAGGTCTTCCATTGAAACGATGCCGTATGTGCCTCCATATTCATCTAGTACGATGGCTACCTGCACCTTTGTTTTCTGGAATTCCTCAAACAGGTCATCACACTTCAGATTTTCATAGACGAACATTGGCTCGCGCATGTATTTCCTGATACTGAACTTTTCACGTTTCTTATCATCCACAAGTAATCCCATGAGATCCTTGAAGTAAAGCATACCGACGATATCATCGATGTCATCTCCATATACCGGAATTCTTGAGTGTCCTGATTCTGAGAAGGTCTTGAATACAGTGTTGAGATCATCATCAACGCTCAGAGAATCCATGTCAGTACGGTGCGTCATGATCTCCCCTACAGTACGGTCGTTGAATTCAAAGACATTGTTTATCATTTCCTTCTGTTCGGTTTCAATGAAGCCTTTCTCATTCCCGGCATCAACAAGTATTCTTATTTCCTCTTCTGTATATTCCTGCTGACCGTCTGTTTCCTTTATGCCCATCATCTTTGCCAGGGCATTGACAGTCTTCGAAACAAGCCAGACAAGAGGCTTGAATAGTACATAAATGAAGTGCAGAGAACCTACTACGCCAAAGGCAACCTTTTCAGGATCCTTCATGGCAATTCTCTTTGGCAGCAGTTCACCAAATACCAGAGTAATGAATGATAATAAAAGTGTAATTACAAAGATTGATATGATTCTTATGACACTGGATTCGATTGGTACATTTCTTAACCAGTAAACAATGTAATCAGCAAATGTATCTGCAGCTACAGCACTGCTCAAAAAGCCAGACAGCGTTACGCCTATCTGGATGGTTGCCAAGAACGTAGTTGGCATCTTAGTCATGTTATATAGTAAAACGGCTTTTCTGTTGCCTTCATTTGCCATCTTCTCCAGTTTGGCATCATTCAGCGAAACAATGGCCAGTTCACTGGCAGCAAAATAGGCATTAGCCATGATCAATGCAAATAATAAAATGATGTATCCCATGATGTTCCCATCCGGGTAACTTACTGTTGTTTTTGTACTAACTGATTCAAATATCCACGAAAGCGGATCCATAAAAAACATCAACTCCTAAATCAACGATATAATACTAAGGGTATTTAACTTTTATGTCAAGGAAACTAAAAAATCTGATCATTTCTGATCAGATGAATTTGAAGAATACCTTTATGTTAACGTCGTCATGCAGAGGATATTCATCAAAAGTATCCTTGAAGCCTACGTTTTCATAGAATCTGATTACGCCGTCCTGATTTGACAGACACTTTGTAACTACTGAGTCATATTCCTCTCTGGTAAGGATCCTGATGGCCTCATGAAGCATTCTTCTGCCATCACCCTTCAGTCTGTAGTCATCCATGACATACAGCTGGTAGATTTCGCCGGTATTAGGCATGGCTTCCTTATCCTTGCATTTGCCAAAGGAACAGAATCCTACGATCTTGTTATCAAAGGTTCCCACAATGACATCGGTGCATTTGGTTTCCTTGAACTTGTTGATGCAGTCTTCAACAGTAAGAGTATTATTAACGCCCTGATTCAGATAATCCCCATACATGTCCTGACAGTACAGGTAGTACAGATTTCCAAGTTCTGCAGCGTCGTTTTTGTTTGCCAACCTTAAAGATATCATTTAGGAAACTCCTTTTTCACACTAAATTATTATACAGATTTAATGGAGTCAAAACAACAAGAAAAGCAGGAGAATTTTCATTCCCCTGCCTGTTTTTATTTTTCTTCGTCCTTGGCAAGACCAGCCAGACGTTTCTTCTCCTTGTTGGTTTTGTTAATAGAGTAAATTACAACGCCAACGATGGTTGCTGCATATGGCCACATCTTGATCAGGTTATCAGAGATACCTGTAGTTCTCGCGAAGTTGCTTAATGCATAGAAGAAACCGAACAGCAGGCTTGTCAGGGCTGTAGGAATCGGGTTCGCTTCGCCCATTGAACATGCCGCCAGGCCAATGAAGCCACGTCCTGCGGTAATGCCGTTTGAGAAGTATGATAAGTATACACTGCTCATGAAGACGCCGCCGATGCCGCCCAGACATCCGGAGATGACCATGGCGATCGTTCTGATCTTATCTGAAGAAATACCTACAGATTCAGCAGCGTTGGCGTTCTCACCTACGGCTCTTATTCTTAATCCCAGTTTGGTCTTGAACATCAGGAATGCCATTACGGCGATCAGGATGTATGAGATATATGTAAGTACATTCTGATTGAAGAAGATATTACCGATTACCGGAATGTCTCCCAGTACTGGAATCTTGATGTTTGGCAGAATACCAGACTGTAATGAGTTGGTTGAGCTTCTGTCGTGATTAGGTGTAACGATTGGCAGGAAGAATGCTGTGATGCCGCTTCCCATCAGGTTCATCGCAATACCTACAAGAACGATGTCAACCTTCAGTTTCAGGTTGAAGAACGCTACAAGGTAACCAAGTATGCCGCCAACGACAAGACCTACCAGTAAGCCAAGCCATGGATTAGGTCCGCCGATATAGGCAGCTGCCAGGGTTCCTAAGAATGATGACAGTAACATGATGCCTTCCATGCCCATCTGGACTAAGCCTGATTTCTGGGCAATGCTGCATCCCAGAGCTGCCAGAAGAATTGGTGGAGTTACCGCCAAAACGTTTGCGTAGAAGTTAGGGTTTGTAAATACGTCTAAGAATGAAGATATAATGTTACCCATACTTATTTACCCTCCTCTGCCAGCTGCTTAGCAGCACGTTCTTTTTCGGCTTCCTTGATGATCATCTTTCTGTATGTCTTAGCCAGGAACTTCTCAGCTAATAAGAACAGAATGATTACGGCTTCAACTATCTTGGTCAGGTCAACCTGAATGCCTGTCTTTATTGACATGACATAGGCACCGGCTCTCAGATAGGCAATGAACAGTGCAGCAATAGGAACGTTACGCGGGTTATTCTTAGCGAATACGGCCATTGTAACACCGTCCCAGCCAAAGCCGGTAAGTTCAACCCAACGGTAGTTGGTGTATAAGCTCATGATTTCAGAAGCACCGCCGATACCGGCAATGAAACCACCGATGACCTGAGCTATGATGGCAACAGTACTTACTGATACGCCAACATATCTAGCAAAGTGTTTGTTTTCACCAACCATGCGCAGCTTGAAGCCAACTTTTGTACGATACAGGAAGAACCATGCAATCAGTACGATGATCAGAGCAACAAACAGTGAGTAGAAAATGACGAGTTTTTCATTTCCTATTCTGACCTTCGTTACCATTATTTCATTTGCACTTGATGTCCATGAATAGGTACTCTTACTTGTCTTCGGGTCCTTGAATACTGAGAACAGCAGATAGTTGGAATACCATAAGCAGATATAGTTCATCATCAGGGATGTAACCATGATTGATGCATTAAATAATTTCTCTAAAATGGCAGGGATCAATGTAATTACGGCACCAACAAGACCACCGATAACGCATCCCAGGATACAGCCAACGACTGGCTGACCAGGAACGATGTAGATATTGGTCAAGGCACCACCGACGAAACCGCCAAACAGGAATGCGCCTTCAAGACCCAGGTTGAACTGGTTGGCACTGAACATGATTGATACGGCTACACCGGTAAAGATCAATGGTATTGCCTTCTGCATCCAGAAGTTAAAGTAGCTTATACTCTGTAATGGAGCAAAGAAGAAATATCCAAGTGATGTCATAGGACGGTCACTGGTAGCTACGATGAGAACAGTAGCGAGTGCCAGACCGATGGCAATACTCATTGCCATACGGAGGATCTGGTGCTTGCTCTGTACTGACATGTTGAATCTAGTATTGCTTCTAAACATGTAATGCACCTCCGATCTCCTCAGCGCTCATCTTCTTGACACCAAGCATGTAATAGCCAAGCTCATCTTCTGTCAGAGACTTGACATCCGGGAAGAAACCGACGATCTCTCCACCGTACATTACCAGCAGAATATCTGACAGGTTCAGGATCTCACCAAGGTCAGCACTTGTCAGCAGAACTGCCTTTCCGGCATCTCTCATTTCGATGGTTCTGCGTCTGATGAATTCTGCAGCACCTACGTCAATGCCACGGGTCGGCTGGTCGAGAACAAGCAGTTTGTTAAAGCTTGTAAACTCTCTGGCAACAACGACCTTCTGAATGTTACCACCAGACAGACCGTTGACGTTCTGTTCACCGTTCTTGCAGAGTACAAGATATTCCTTGATCCACTTGTCTGTCTGCTCCTTGATTGCCTTTGGTTTAATGAAAACCTTGCTGGCAAACTGTGGATCATCCATCTTATCAGCTACCATGTTTTCCTTGATGCTCATTGCTCCGGCAATGCCGAGAGTCATACGGTCTTCAGGAACATGTACAAGTCCTTCCTTGCGGAGCTGCTTGATCGTCATGTCCTTAACTTCCTTGCCGTCAAGCATGATATTGCCTTCAGCATAAGTATGCAGACCGGTAATGGCGTCAATGAGTTCTCTCTGTCCGTTGCCTTCAACACCGGCAATGCCGACAACTTCACCGGCTCTGACAGAGAATGAAATATTCTTAACAACTTTCTTACCGATTTCGTTGTAGATGCCTAAATCCTTGACAACGAGTACGTTTTCCTTCGGCTGAGCTGGTTCCTTGGCAACTTCAAGTTCAACGTCTACGCCAACCATTGCTCTGGAGATGTCAGCTTCCGTAACGTTTGCGGTATCAAAAGTACTGATGGTCTTACCTTTTCTGATTACAGTTACTCTGTCACACAGTTCCTTAACCTCATTCAGCTTGTGTGAGATGAAGATGATAGTATGACCATTTTCTCTTAACTGCTTTAACTGGACGAATAATTCAGCAGTCTCCTGAGGAGTCAATACTGCCGTAGGTTCGTCAAGAATCAGTATTTCGCAACCTTTTACCAGTGCCTTAACGATTTCAACCTTCTGCTTTACACCAACGGTAATGTCCTGAACTATGGCTCTTGGATTAATGTCAAAGCCATATTTCTGACATACATCTTCAGTCATCTGAATTGCCTTCTGCATGTCAAACTGAAGACCCTTTGTCGGTTCAACGCCAAGGATGATGTTCTCTGCTACTGTTAGAGACGGTACAAGCATGAAGTGCTGATGTACCATGCCTATGCCATGTTCAATGGCTACAGTAGGACTAGTAAGATGCACAGGTTCGCCTTTTATTATGATCTGGCCTTCATCTGGTTGTTCAATACCGAATAACATTTTCATCAGAGTCGTCTTACCGGCACCGTTCTCACCGCATATGGCATGTATCTCACCTTTTCTGGCTGAGAAGTTAACCTTATCGTTAGCGATGATACCATTGTCGTAAACTCTGGTGATGTCCTGCATAACAAGATAGTTATCCATATCAAATTCCCTTTCTAATTTAAAAGTTAAGCCTCTGATACAGTCGGCATCAGAGGCTAAAGTACAAATTCAGTCTGTAATCAGATTATTTTGTGCTGTCGTGTGCTGGAACGAATTCACCGTAGAACCAGTTGTCAGCCTGTCCGAATGCACTCTGTGGATCGATTGTGCCATTAATGATACCATCAACGATTGAATTGATCTGAGCTAACTGATCAGCTGTCAATACCTTGTTGGTTGTATCTGTAACTGCGAATGAAACGAATCCACCGTCTAATCCTAACTTCTTGTTCTGGCCATATTCGAGAGTGTTAGCTAAGTGCTTCTTCATTGCATCGTAGAATCCGAGGTTAACGTTCTTCTTCATTGATGTAATTGTTCTGCCTGCCTTAGCATCGCCTTCGTCTGTGCCTAAAGAAGCAAAGTAAGCGCCCTGGTCACCATCAACACCGATGATCCAGTTGCCTTCTGGTTTTGTGATAACAGCATCGAATCCGCCTAAGCCAGCCTGGCCGCCGCATGCGAATACTACATCGTAACCAGCTTCGTATAAGCCTGTAGCAACGTCCTTACCTGCTGAAGCATCGTTGAATGAGTTCATCCATGATAAGTTAACGTCTGCATTTGGATTAACGTACTGTGCACCATTTGCGAAACCTACATAGAAGTCATCAAGAACTGTGTTGTCCATGCCACCCATGAAGGCTACCTTGTTTGTCTTTGTAACTAAACCAGCGATAGCGCCAACTGCGAATGAACCTTCGTTCTGAGCGAATAACATTGCATACAGATTTGGTGCTGGGCAATACTGCCAACCATCAGCCTGGTCAAAGTTCCATTCTTCATCATAGAACCAAATCTTCTGGTCTGGATATTCCTGGATTAATGGAATGATGTATTCCTTCATGTCATATGTACCAGTGATAATGATATCCCAACCATCTCTGAATACTTCTTCGAGACCTGTCTGCCATGTAGATGTGTCGTAAGTTAACTCGATAACTTCGCCATATACCTTGTCACCAAAGTCCTTGTTGATGTTCTGGATACCTTCGTTACCAGAATCGAAGAATGACTTGTCGCCTAATGTTCCGTTGACTACGTATGCAACAGTGATCTTGCCAGCTTCCTTTGCCTTTTCCTTGGCACTCTTTTCGCCGCTTGGTTTGTCACCACCGCCTCCGCCACAGCCAAACAGAGTGATTGCCATAGCAACGACTAATAAAATCTGTAATAGTTTTTTCATCTTTCCCTCCATTTAGTCTTAAAAAAACTTTCTATTGTTATAATAACCCATTTTGAAAACGATTACAATATTTCCAAAATAGTTACTAAACCAGTTTGCGGGCTACTTCAGCAGTCCATTTTGCCAGTTCAGAGATCTTGATGTGCTTAAGTCCTCTGACATATGTGTCGAGATTATCACCTATCGGTTTTACCCAGTATTCAGGTATGAAATCAAGTCCGTTTACAATGCCTACGATCGTTATCAGCTGGGCGGCGTTGCAGTCTGCATCCTGTCCGCACATACCACATGTTGTCAGGGTCTTGGTAAAATCACTGTCGCCATACCACAGAGCCACTATTTCAGCACAGGCGTTCGGATATGCATGGATCCAGTTATAGTGATCGTATCTGCTTTCACATGGTCTCCAGGCATCCAGATAATTATCATGATTCCTGCACTGTTCAAGAGCAAATCTGATAACCTGACCATACTCGCTGTCTGCCGGAATGAGTTCAACGGCATCACAGATTATTTTTCGGATGTCTTTCTCATAGAATGCCATTGATGTCATGATGGCATTGAAAACCTCACCTAATATACCGTTTCTGGCATGCGATATCTCGGCATCGTGCCATGCACATCTGGCAGCCATGTATGGGTTACCTGGATATAACTGTCCGCATATTGCCCCTCTCATCTGGGCTCCGATCCATTCATTCCACGGATTGTGGAAGCGACCGCTTTCCGGCGGCATTATGCCGGCTCTGAGGTTTATCAGGGCAATGTCTTCGGCAGACCACCCTGTCGGGATCCTGGCCAGCCATTCTCTGGCAATGTCAGCACTTGTAGTTTCCTTGCCGAACTTATCATAGGCAAACAGCAATGCAAGCTCGTAAGTGATGTCATCGTTATAGGTATTTGGCTTTCTGATGTATCTGTCAACTATGCCGTACTTCTTATATATCTTGTCGGTAACATAGCCTTCAATGCAGGTGCCATATGCACCACCTATGATCTGACACAGCCAACCGGCATGCTGCTTGGAAACGAGTTCATCACCCATGTCAATTTCCGTCTTTTCCGGGAAACTTACGGCCTTTTCATAATCCTCGAATGTATCGTAAAAGGTCTGATTCCAGTAAGGTGAGTTTTCATCCTTAATGGCATTATTGCAGGCTTCAAATACTGCGTTGGTAGCCAGATGCAGTTCCACGATGTCATCTTCGTCATATGCCTTCAGACCGCGTTCAATAAGCTTTTCACTGTCAGGCACGATATAGCCCTTGTTTTCAGTTGCCTGAATGGCAGAAATGCACGGTGACTCCTCAGCCTGTGAACCGGGAACTCTGGAATGCCAGTGAATTCTTGCCAGGGCATCATAAAGTTGTTCAGGGCCTTCAGCGTTTTCTTCCCAAACTGTTTCATTGTCATCTTCAAGATGAACCGGAATCCCATCATAAAGGATCTTCTTAGTTCTCTCCCACGCTTTCATTATTTGTCCTCCGTCTATAGTAAAATTTTAACAATTGAGTAATGTATTTGCAACAAATAACAAGTTCACAGAACATTCACAATTCTTTGAAAAATATACACAATCAGTCCATTTAATCTCCCGATTCAGCCGGTAAGATATAGCCAGTTAAAGGAGGAAACGTTATGGATTACCAGGAAATATTTGAAAGAGTTGAATCAAAATATGTCTTGACCAGAAAGCAGTACATGGAAGTCATGACAAGGATCCATGGCAGGATCAAACCTGATGAGTTCCCTCACAGCGACATCACAAGCATATATTTTGATACAGACGATTACAGGCTCATCAGAGCATCACTTGATAAAAACGGATACAGAGAAAAGCTGAGATTAAGAAGCTATGGAATAAAGAACGGTCAGACTCCGGTATTCATGGAGATCAAGAAGAAGTATGACGGAGTAACCTATAAGAGAAGACAGGAAATGACCTATGATCAGTCAAGGGACTACATCCTTTTTGACCGGATGCCACTTAATACTCAGATAATGAAAGAAATTGATTATCTGAAGAACAGAAAGCAGCAGCTCAATCCAAAGGTTCTCATCAGTTATCAGAGAGACTCCTGGTCTGGAAGAGATGACCAGAATCTCAGAATAACATTTGATTCAGACATAAGATTCAGTATGACAAACATGTTACTGACAAATACTGAGCCTGAAATGAAACTTACGGATGGCGATACGGTCATCATGGAAATCAAGACAATTACAGCCATGCCTTTATGGCTGACCACAATATTGAACGAACTGAAGATCTATCCAGGCAACTTCTCAAAGTATGGACAGATCTATGAAAAATATCTGGCGAAAGGAGCATTAAAATGGAACAGTTATTCACATCAATATATACCGAATTCAATATCACAAGCTACTTACTTTGCACAGCAGGCTCATTATTATTAGGTGCCTTACTTTCAATGGTTCACGGTAAGATCAACAAGACTACGCCAAATTTCTTACTGACTCTTGTTGCACTGCCTGCCGTAATTCAGACAGTACTCATGCTTGTAAACGGCAATCTTGGAACAGGTGTAGCCATCATGGGAGCCTTTGGCTTATTAAGATTCAGAAGCATGCAGTGCAAGCCTGAAGAAATGATCTCCCTGTTTACAGCATTTGCCATTGGTCTGGCAACTTCTGCCGGATATCTGGGCATAGCAGCAGTATTTGTTATCATCATGGCAATTCTGATGTTCGGGTTCAGTTCACTGACTCATGGTGCCTTCAATTTACAGCATAAGGAACTTAAGATCACCGTACCTGAAAGCGTCAATTTCTCAACGGAATTTGATGATCTGTTTGAGAAGTATACCTCAAGTCATGAAATGGTAGGCGTAAAGACCACAAACATGGGAAGTCTCTACAGACTCACCTATGACGTAGTATTACGCAACAGCAATGACAGTCAGGATTTCATCAACGAATTAAGAATGCGTAACGGAAATCTCGAAATTGCATTGGGAATCTTCCCGGAAAACGTTGAATAAACATATATTAGAGTTTCTCTAAGTTAATAAAAGCTCTCCTTCTGGAGAGCTTCTTTTTATTTCATTTCCTTGCAGAATGCTACATAGGCATTCTTTGCTTCAAATATATCAGCCTTGCTGGTAACTTCCCATGGAGCATGCATGTTCTGAACACCTACGCCACTGTCAATGACCTGCATGTTGTACTTGGCCATGATGTAGGCAATGGTTCCGCCGCCGCCCTGATTGACCTTTCCAATCTCTGCAGTCTGCCAGGTGATCTTGTTCTTGTCCCACGCTGCTCTGATTTCAGCGATGAATTCCGGATTGGCATCATTACTGCCACTCTTACCGCCGGAACCAACATACTTATTGATGACAATACCGTCGCCGAAGAAACATGTATTCTTCATTTCGTTGACACCTGGATAGTTTGGGTCATAAGCAGCGCTTACGTCGCTTGACAGCATCTTGCTGTTAGCCAGACATCTGCGGAACTTCAGGTAATCATATCCATCTGTAAGTTCAAGAATCTCAGCTACGATGTTCTCATAGAAGTATGACTGCATTCCCGTTGCGCCGATGGAACCGACTTCTTCCTTGTCAACGAGCATGCATGAAACTGTCTTCTCCGGATTATCAATTTCACAGATAGCCATTAATGAGGTGTAAGCACATACTCTGTCATCCTGGCCATATCCCATGACCATTGAGCTGTCAAGTCCATAGTGCTTGGCCTGGCCGGCTGGTACTACTTCGATTTCAGCGGATATGAAGTCATCTTCCTCTACGTCATACTTATCCTTGATGAGCTTGAGAATGTTGGCCTTTACGGCGTCCTTTTCCTCGTCCTTGAGCGGTATTGAACCCAGGGTAACGTTCAGGTCTTCACCTTCAATTACCTTGCTGGCAGGCTTCTGCATCTGATCCCTAGAAAGATGGATCAGCAGATCGCTGATTCCCACTACCGGACCTTCCTCGTCTTCACCGATGACGATGTTGACTGTTGTTCCGTCCTTCTTGCATACGACGCCATGAAGAGCCAATGGCAGTGTAACCCACTGATATGACTTGATGCCGCCATAGTAATGAGTATCAGCCAGAGCAATGTCATGATCCTCATAGAAAGGATGCTGCTTCCAGTCAATCCTTGGAGAGTCAATGTGTGCTCCAAGAATGTTCATACCGTTTTCCATAGGCTGCTTGCCAATGACAAACAGTGCCAGGTCTTTTCCCTTGTTGTTCAGGTAAACCTTATCTCCTGCCTTAAGAGTCTTATCTTCCTTCAGATAATCCTCAACGTTTTTGAAACCGTGCTTTTCAGCTATCTCAATTCCCTTCTTAACGCATTCCCTTTCAGTCTTGCATTCAGAAATGAATCTGCGGTACCCTTCAGCAAACTTGAATACTTCGTTTTTCTTTCTTGTACTGTATTTATTCCAGGCGTTTTCCATTAATGATCCTCCTTATTTTGCCAATTCCTTGTTTATGATCTCTCTGTCAACTGCAGCGAAGAATTCTTCCTGTGACAGTGTCAGAGATTCCTTCTGGCCATGTCTTCTTATCGTAACTGTATTATCAGCTACTTCATGGTCACCGATGACTATCTGCATGGTAACCTTCTTGACCTGAGCTTCTCTGATCCTGTAGCCAAGCTTTTCATTACGGTCATCAAGCTTAACCCTGTATCCCTTCTTCATCATCTTGTCTACCAGATCTCTGGCATATTCGTAGTGGATGTTAGGATTTACTGGTATTACCGTAAACTGCTGCGGAGCCAGCCATAATGGCAGGTCACCCTTTGTCTCTTCCAGTAAGAAGGCAACGAATCTGTCCAGTGAACCAAGAATGGCTCTGTGAATAACGACAGGAGTTACCTTTTCGCCGTTTTCATTTACATATGTCAGCTCAAATCTTCTTGGTAACAGGAAGTCCAGCTGAATTGTTGAAAGTGCTACTTCATTGCCTACTGCCGGTTTAACAAGAACGTCAAGCTTTGGACCATAGAATGCGGCTTCACCGACTGCTTCAAAGTAATCCAGCTTGAGATCATCCAGAACGCTTCTTAATGATGCTTCTGCATTGTTCCACATCTCATCATCAGGGAAATACTTTGTAGTATCTGCCGGATCTCTTAAAGACAGACGGCACTTGAAGTCCTTGAATCCAAAGTCATCGTATGTCTCCATGATCAGGTCAAGAACGCCCTTGAATTCGGATTCGATCTGTTCAGGTGTACAGAAGATGTGAGAGTCATTCTGTGTAAATGATCTGGCTCTTTCAATTCCCTTTACAGCTCCCTGAGCCTCAAAACGGAAGTCATTTGCGATCTCGGCAATTCTGATTGGCAGTTCTCTGTATGAATGAGATCTGCGTCCGAAGATCACCATGTGATGAGGACAGTTCATTGGTCTGAGTACGTAGACATCATCGTTTCTTTCCCTGTCGATCCTGTCCTTTACCTGTCTGACAGTCATTGTATTCTCATCATTCTCTGAGATGTTGTACATCGGCGAGAACATGTCATCTTTGTAATGATCCCAGTGACCGGATGTCTTGTATAATTCGACTGAGCCTAAATCAGGAGTATGAACGTGCAGATAACCGTGAGCAATTTCCTTTTCAGTAATGTAGTTATTCAGGATTCTCCAGACTGTATAGCCGTTAGGCAGCCATAAAGGCAGTCCCTTGCCTACCAGATCGCTGACCATGAAGATATCCATGTCCCTGCCGATCTTGCGGTGGTCTCTTTCCTTGGCTTCTTCCAGGTACTTCAGATAAGCATCCAGGTCTTCCTGTGATTCAAAACATACACCGTATACTCTCTGCAGCATCTTGTTATTGGCATCACCCTTCCAGTAAGCACCTGAAACCTTGAGCAGCTTGAAGAACTTCATCTGCTTGGTATTCTCTACGTGAGGTCCACGGCAAAGGTCAACGAAGTCTCCCTGTCTGTAGCAGGAGATAACTACTTCGTTTTCATCCATGTTATTGATGAGATCGATCTTATACGGGTCATCGTGGAACATTTCCAGAGCCTGCTGCTTAGAGATCTCTTCTCTGACGATGCGCTTGTTGTCCTTTGAGCACTTCTTCATTTCCTTCTCGATTGCCGGCAGGTCAGCCTCGGTAATGACTGTGTCTCCCAGATCAATGTCGTAGTAGAAACCGTCTGTAATAACCGGTCCTACCCAGAACTTTGCCTGTGGATACAGATGCTTTACGGCCTGAGCCAGCAAATGGGCACAGGAATGATTCAGCATGTTAAGCCTTTCGTCTTCCTTGATGTTTAATTCGTTCATTTTGATTTCGCTCATAAATCTTCCTCCAAAAAATAAAACGTCCTAACATAAGGACGTTATTAACGCGGTACCACCTTACTTCAGATCCATGGGGATCTGCTCTTGAAACCTTTAACGCGGTTAACGGGATCCTTTCGTCCATCTTTGCCTCAGAAGCCTTTCACCTGCCGGCTTCCTCTCTGATCAGCGCATGATGTCTCATGTCTTATTCACGGTATTTACTCTTAATATTTAAAAACAATAATCAGCAAATGTCAAATGATTAGTCTTTTCTGTTGAATTCCTTAGCCGGACGGTATCCTCCAAGGTTCTCATTTACGATTTCAACAGCTTCCTTCATTCTCTCCAGATAACCTCCGCCTATCTCATGAACGGTGAATCCTCTTTCCAGATACATGTTCTTGAGATGTTCGTGGAGCTTCCATCTTCTTTCCTGATCGCCATTGAGTCTCTTGCCATCATCTACCCATGGAATGTCAGGCTTAAGCATCAGTACGATGTCATATCTTTCCGGTCTGGCAAAGTTTTCAATGTAATCAAGCTTGTGTCCAAGATAAAGCTCACTGTAATACTGGGTAACTACGGCATCAGTATCGAAGAAGCATACACGGTTAGAGTTCCTCAAAGCCGCTTCGTCTTTCTCGTACTGCAGATGAGCAAGTCTCTTGAAATCTGTATCGTTATAGATGTCTTCATTGCTGCCCATGTACTCGTCACAATAGTACCGGCCTACTTCATATGACCAGGAAGTATGGTATAGCTTTGCCAGCATCTTTGTTAATGAAGTCTTACCAGTTGATTCAGTACCGGTTATAAGTACTCTCTTGGCAAAGAAGCTTCTGGCTGCTCCCAGAATGTAATCCCAGTAAATGTAAGGATCCTTTCTGATTTCGGAAGATCTGATAGGATACCAGCTGTTTTCAATGTCATATATGACTACTTCACCATATTCTCTGAGAGCGTCAGTATATACTGCTTCACCACAGAAGAAAGTAAAAGTCTTTGGATCCTTCTTATACTTTTTGGTGTTCTTCACGGCATCAAGCAGCAGATTGACCCATTGAGTAAATCCTTCCGGATATGCCGGAATGTCGGTCTCATCAATGGAAAGCACGCTGATGAAGTCAAAGTCTGACAGTTCCTGGCAAAGCCATCTGATTCTCAGATCATGGCTCATTATGCCAATTCCGGATTCCTCAGAATCTGACTTATTGCGATTATCGTCATTACTGACAACAACAAAGAGATGTTCACACTGACTGGCGGCACTGAAAATGGCCTGCAGATGTCCTCTGTGAGGCGGGTAAAAATGCCCGAAGAATATACCATAACTCATAATTGTTCACTCCATTTACTTAATTATGCTACATCGGACAAAAAAAAGAAACCCGAAGGTTTCTTATATGCAGAAATTGCCGTTGCGGAATACCTCAACTTCGCTTCCGTCTTCCTTTATTCCGGTAACGGTCATGTCGGCTGTTCCGAACATGAAGTCGACGTGATTCATCGATGAATTGCCACCGACATTCTTCAGTTCTTCTTCATTCATCTCAATTCCGCCCTTTACGTTTTCCGGGTAGCATCTGCCAAGTGCGAGATGGCATGATGCATTCTCATCGAACAGCGTATTGTAAAACAGAATATTCAGATTTGAAATCGGAGAATCGTAAGAGATAAGGGCTACTTCACCAAGGTGACGTGATCCTTCATCAGTATTCAGTAATTCATCAAGAGCATCCTTGTGTTTAGCAGCACCGTAATCAACTACGATACCATCCTTAAACTCAAACCAGAAATCCTCAATGACTCTGCCGCTGTAGCTTAACGGCTTGCTGGCAAATACCTTGCCGTTGACATTGTTCCGGTCAGGCATGCAGAAGCATTCTTCCGTAGGCATGTTCGGATTGAAGAATACGCTTTCCGGAGTCGTACATCCGCCGCCTACCCAGATGTGATCCTTCACAAGATTGACGGTCAGATCCGTTCCTTTTTCATTCTTGAAATGAACGGCTTTGAACTGATGTTCATTAAGAATGTCACAGTGTTTCATCAGTTCAGCATCATGTCTTTCCCATTCCTCAACAGGATCATTGTCTTCTCTTACTCTTACGCTTAAGAGAATAGCGTCCCACAGAGCCTTTACGGCATCCTCTTCATTCTTATCCGGGAATACCTTTATGGCCCATTTCGGATTAGGCAACGCTATGACACACCACTGTCCCTCATTGTTCATCGTATATGACATGTAAGGGGCCATCTTCTTCATGCCGGCAATGCGGCTTGCCTGCATCTTCTGAGGATCAATGTCACTCATCAGACCAGGTGTTGAAGATGATATGTTCAGATAACATGCTTTTCTGCCATGTTCATATTTTATTCTCTCAACGTTGTAATCAGGAATGTTGGACAGTTCTTCCACTGTCATGTACTGATAATGCATGTGAGATACATTTTCATCACTCCACTGAACGGAAACAGCACCGGCACCGGCCTTGTAGGCTTCCTCAACGCAGTATTCAACGAATTTTGCATCAAATACCGATGCATTGATCACCAGCAGCTGTCCCTTCTGAACATTGGCTCCCTTTCTTACGGCAAGAGAAGCGTATTTTCTCAGTATGTTTTCGTTCACAGTCCTACCTCGCAGAATCGCATTGTATTCGTATTGCCATGTCCTACATGATAACCTGCACAGAGAATGTACGTTGATCCGATCGGCAGCTTCATGTCCTTGGCGATTTTCTGAGCTGTCTGGTCATAGAGATCCTTGTCAGTAATGTCAGGTGCATATACCGGATATACGTCGGCATACAGAGACATTCTGCGGCATGTTTCCAGTGAGTTAGTAGCTGCGATGATTGGAGCATACGGCTTATACTTTGAAAGACGCTTTGGCGTTCCTCCTGTTTCCGTAAAGGCCATTACGGCACTTACGTTCTGCATTGACAGACATGATTCAGCAACTGAGATGCCAATGGCATCATTCATTGTACGGTTGGAGTTTGTTATTGCTCCAGCCAGATATGTATCATACGGGAACTGTCTTTCACATTCCTCAGCTATGCTTGCCATTGTCTTTACGGCTTCAACAGGATAATTGCCGCTGGCACTTTCAGCAGATAACATTATGCAGTCAGTACCGTCAAATACGGCATTGGCAACGTCACTGGCTTCAGCTCTGGTCGGCCTTGGGTTATTAACCATACTTTCCAGCATGTGTGTTGCCGTGATGACCGGTTTGCCCATCTTATTGGCTGTCGCAATAATGTGTTTCTGGTAAAGAGGTACAAGGTTGAGTGATACTTCGACACCCAGGTCGCCTCTGGCAACCATGACACCATCAGCTACTGACAGAATGGCATTCAGATTGTCGTAACCTTCCTGGTTTTCGATCTTGGCAATGATTTCGATCTCATCATGACCTTCCTCATGCAGGATCCTTCTGATGGCCTTTACGTCACTGGCTCTTCTGACAAAACTTGCGGCTATGAAGTCAACGCCGTTCTTGGCACCGAATCTGATGTCTTCATCATCTTTTTTGGAAATGAAAGGCATGCTTAATACGACACCCGGTACGTTAACGCCCTTTCTGGTCTGCACAGGACCCGGATTGAACACCTCACATGTAATCACGCCCGGTTCAACATCTCTTATTGTCAAAGTGAGTTTTCCGTCATTGATAAGTATCTTGTTGCCAGCCTTAACGTCATTGAACAGTTCCGGACACATTACCTGGAAACGTTCCTTATTGCCGACAACATCCTCATTGACAAGCTTTACGATGTCGCCCTTTTCAAAGTCGACACGGTCATTTTCCATCTTTCCTACTCTGATCTCAGGTCCCTTGGTATCCAGCATGACACCGATGTGCCAGCCGTTCTTCTTGTTGATCTTATGGATCCTCTTGATCTTCTTAAGTGCTTCCTCATGAGTACCATGAGAGAAGTTCAGACGGGCCATGTTCATTCCGGCATGATAAAGCTTCTCAAGCATTTCTTCGCTTTCACTTGCCGGACCAATCGTACATACTATTTTTGTTCTACGCATATCTACACACTTTCTAGGCTAATCTTTCCAACATGTCATACAGATTCTGTTCAAATTCCTTAGGCTGTACAAGTGCCTGTGCTATCGGAGTGGAGATCATTGAATCACTTCTGATGCCAACGCAGCGGTTAGAAGCACCGTTAGCCAGAATTTCTACGGCATAGTCGCCTATTCTTGAAGCCAGCAAACGGTCAAACGGAACTGGTGAACCGCCTCTCTGGATGTGTCCTAATACGGTTGCACGTCCTGAGAAACTTGTTTCAGCAGATATCTTCTTGGCA
>ONPK01000102.1 GCA_900319675.1 uncultured Bacillota bacterium | reverse complement strand
TCCAAACACTCTTATCTCCCCGCTGTCCGGTATTTCCAGAAGATTGATGCATCTGAGCATGGTAGACTTTCCGGATCCGCTTCTGCCTATCAGACAGACAACTTCTCCTTCATCTACACTGAAATCTATGCCTTTGAGTACCTCTAATGTACCAAAACTTTTATGTATGTTTCTGATTTCTACCAATGCCATGTCACTTACCTGCCTTTCCGCTCTGACGGTAAGCCAGATTCATGCTGGCAGGATTGGTATCACTCATCGGAAGTGATACATTGCCGTTATCCATGTGCCTTTCAATGGCATTCAGTATCATGCTGGCAATCGTTGTCAGAATGAAGTAAATGACCGCTTCGATGAAATACGTCTCCGTAAACAGGAACGTTGATCCGGCAATGCTCTTGGCCTGAAACATCAGTTCAGTTATTGAAATGATCATCAGAACGGAACTGTCCTTGATGTTTACGATGAATTCATTGCCTACTGCCGGAAAGGCATTCTTTATTGCCTGCGGCAGAATGACTTCCATCATGGTCTGAGAGTTGCTCATACCCAGGGCTCTGGCAGCTTCCCGCTGGCCTTCATCAACCGACTGAATGCCTGATCGGATGATTTCTGCCATGTAAGCACCGGTATTTATGGATATAACGACAATGGCCGCCTGCAGATAGGTCCAGTGGATGAGATCCAGCAGCAGATAGTAAATGAACAGTGCCTGAACCATCATCGGTGTTCCTCTGAATATGCCGATGTAGACATTGAGAATGCCATCAATTATCTTTTTGGTTATTCTGGAGGCATTTGAAGCCGTAAAATCGAGTCTTATTGCCCTTATGCCTCCTACTATCAATCCTATGACCAAGCCTGCAAGTGTACCTGTTATCGCTACTAACAATGTTGTCCTGACCCCCAACAGCAGGCTTGTTCCATAGGTTCTGAATATCTTCAGAATATTGGAAATAAACAAGACTATTCTCCTGCCGGCTGTCTGTTAGTAGCGTCAAGCATCAGCTGCTGACGGTCAGTTTCGCTGATGGTGTCCAATGCCTTCTGCAGGGCATTCAACAGTTCGGTGTTACCCTTCTTAACGGCAATGGATACTGAAGCGTCCACTTCGCTTCCGGCAAAGCCATTGCCTGCGCTGAACTGGATGTATGCCAGATCAGGATTGGCTGCCACTACGCCTACGGCTACCGGTAACTCAGAGGTTACGGCATCAACACCGCCAGCCAGCACTGCCTGAATTGACGCCGGGAATGTCTCGGCAGCCGGCATGTGCTGTACGCCTTCGATCTGATCAATTATGTCGTCATATATCGTATTCATCTGACCCTGGACCCTGAAGCCGGCCAGTTCACTTATGCTGCTAATGTTGGCAACGGGACCGTCCTTGCGAACGATTACCACTTCTTCTGATACGTAGTACGGCGTGGTGAAGTCTACTACTTCTCTTCTTACCGGTGTATCTGTCATGCCTGCTATTACGGCATCGATCTGATCGTGCTGTAATGACGGAATGAGATTATCCCAGTCAAGCTTTACGATCTGTACCTCCATGCCAAGCTGTTCAGCCAGCATGCTGGCAATGACAACGTCAAAGCCGTCGGCATAGTCTACTGAGGAAATGGCAACGGTATGTTCGCCCGGTGTCGTAGTCGTCCAGTTGAACGGGGCGTAGTTGCATTCCATGCCAACTCTCAATACCTTTCTTTCCGGCTCAGGTGTTTCTCCTGAATTACCGCCGCCGCTGCATCCAACCAATAACAAAACCGCCAGAACTACTGTCAAAATTCTTCTGAAACTCATTATGATACCTCCCTGTTTCAAAAATAAAACCGTACATGCTATCACGTACGGTCATTTTGAACAAGCCTGATCATAAGCAATAGCGCCTCTTCTTAACGAAGGAGTGACATGAATGTTCTCCATGCCCCCACGTACACGCCCGCCGGCTGTGTCCGTTCGGCGACGGTTACCTTTCACCTCAGTCATTGCCTGCCGGCTCATGAGGATACTCATCTGCGTCGCTACCTCTATGTGGTTTTATTAAGCACATTATACCTGATAATGAAAATATGTCAACCTTTCTGAAATAGTTTCACTAATTTATGAAAAAAGCATCATCGCGATGCGGTGATGCTCAGTTCGTTAATCCTGTTTGATGTTCAAGCCTTCAATGATGGCGTCGATCCTGTTGCCCTTTTCCAGAGAATCGTCAAGTAAGAAGATCAGATCAGGACACTTTCTGGTATCCAGACGTCTGCTGATGAATGTTCTGATCTTACCTTTGGCTCTCTGCAAGGCCTTCAGACCGGCATCATTTCTTTCCTGCTTGCCTAAGAATGTAACATATACCTTGGCAAATGAGAGATCATTGGTGACTTCAACATCAGTGATGGTTGCGAACCCGATCTTCGGGTCGTTCAGTTCCGTCGCCAGCATTTCGGAAATGCTGCGCTTGATGATGCTGGCAACACGGTCTTTCTTCAAAGACATGTTAGTCCTCCTTTACTTCCTGATTCTCGTAGGCTTCGATGATGTCTCCTTCTTTGATGTCGTTGAATCTTTCGATGGTCAGGCCGCATTCATAGCCGGCATTGACTTCTCTGACGCTGTCCTTGAAACGCTGCAGTGATCCGATGACACCGGTGTAGATTACCACGCCGTCTCTGATCAGTCTTACGCCGCTGTTTCTCTTGATGACACCGTCATCGACCATGCATCCGGCAATGGTACCGACCTTGCTGACCTTGTAGGTCTGCTTGACGGTTGCCTGTCCGGTAACGACTTCTTCATATACAGGAGCCAGCATGCCCTTCATCAGTGCTTCAAGCTCTTCCAGAGCCTTGTAGATGATGTTGTGCAGTCTGATCGATACGCCGTTTTCCTCAGCAGCCTTCTTGATGGCAGCTGATGGTCTGACGTTGAAACCGTAGATGATGGCATTTGAGGCATTTGCCAGCATGATGTCACTTTCGGAGATGGCACCGGCGGTAGCTCTGATGACATTGACCTTGACACCGTCAACGTTGACCTTCTCCATTGATGACTTGACAGCCTCGGCACTGCCGTTGACGTCAGCCTTGATGATGATGTTGACTTCCTGAACGTTTCCTTCCTTGATCTGTTCAGTCAGGTCATCCAGGCTCATGGCTGCTGTCGTTCTTCTTTCAGATTCGATCTTCTGCTTGTTTCTCTCGTCAGCGATCTTTCTGGCCAGTTTTTCATTTTCAAAGGCCTTGAAGTGGTCGCCTGCCTCCGGTACGCTGTCAAGACCGATGATCTCAACAGGTGTTGAAGGCTTGGCGCTCTTGATCTCCATGCCCTTGTCATCGGTCATCTTTCTGATACGGCCGATGGCTGTTCCGGCAACGATCATGTCACCGGTATGCAGAGTACCGTTCTGTACCAGTAACGTGGCAACAGGTCCTCTGCCCTTGTCAAGTTTTGCTTCAACGACGGTACCGGTAGCCTTCTTGTTCGGATTGGCTTTCAGTTCCATCATTTCTGCCTGTAACAGTATCATTTCCAGCAGATCGCTGATGCCTAAGCCGCTCTTGGCGCTGAGCTTGGTGAACATTGTTGTTCCGCCCCACTCTTCCGGCATCAGATCATAGTCTGCCATTTCAGAATATACCTTATCGACGTTGGCATTGTGCTTGTCGATCTTGTTTACCGCTACGATCATCGGAACACCGGCTGCTCTTGAGTGGTCGATGGCTTCCTTGGTCTGCGGCATGACGCCGTCATCTGCAGCGACGACGATTACGACGATGTCAGTCATCTTGGCGCCTCTGGCACGCATGGCTGTGAAGGCCTCATGACCCGGGGTATCCAGGAAAGTGACCTTCTGACCCTTGACTTCTACCTGATAGGCACCGATGTGCTGGGTAATGCCGCCGAATTCAGATGCGGTAACATGAGTCTTTCTGATGTTGTCCAGCAAGGTCGTCTTGCCATGGTCAACGTGACCCATGATGGTTACGATAGGAGCTCTCGGTTCCAGATCCTTCGGATCATCTTCCTCAGTATCTTCCAGGCTGTTCTCATCTTCTGACTCTTCCTTGGTGATCTCTATGCCGTACTGCATGGCGATCAGCTGAATTGTCTCATCATCCAGTGAGGCATTGATGGTTACCATCTGTCCCATCATGAACAGGAACTTGATGATCTCTGCCGGAGACTTTCCTATCTTCTCAGCTAATTCCTTAACTGTGATGCCTTCCTTATAAGTACAATCCTTTACAGTCTCAGTGTTGCGCTTGGTGTAGTTTCCACTGAAATCACCTCTTCTGTTTCTGTTACGGTTGTTGTTATTATTACGATTGCCCTTTGCCATTAACAGCACCACCTTTCTTTTTCTTTACATGTATTTTTCCAGTTCTTCGTAGACACTGTCAGGTATCTCGGTTTCAAGATACCTTGACAGTAATTTCTTCTTCCGGGCCGTCTCCAGTACCGCTCTGTCTTTCTTCAGATAGGCACCGTGTCCGTTCTTCTTCCCGGTAGGATCGACGACGACTTCACCCTCAGGTGTCTTGACGATCCTTATCAGTTCGTTTTTGGGAAAACGTTCGTTGGTTACAACACACTTGCGCATTGGTATCTTACGCATGTCTACACCTTCTTTTAGTCGTAGTAGTTATCGTAATCGTCGTAATCAACATCCTCATCATACCAGTGCTCGTCTTCTTCGTTGTTGAATTCCTCCAACTCCTCATCAGAGTACTCCGGCTTGATTTCGTATTGCTGCTTCCTTAATTCCTCTAACTTCTTTCTTAATTCAGCTGCTTCCTCATCTTCCTTGCTTGTCTTCTTGCGCTTGGAAGTTGTAGTCTGCTTGCTGCTCTTCTTGGCATCAGCCAGATCCTCGTACTTGGATACGTATTCGCTGGCCTTTTCAAGTTTCGGTCTGCGGCGCTTGGTTACTTCCTTGACCTCTTCTTCCTCAGGTTCTTCAGCCTTTTCTTCAACTGCAGGTTCTTCTGTCTTTACAGGTTCAATGACAGGAGCTTCTTCCTTGACAGGTTCTTCAACTGTTTCAGTAACAGGTTCTTCAACGGCAGGAATTTCTTCCTTAACTGTCTCAACTTCCTCTTCAGCCTTCTTAGCTGCTTCTTCAGCCTTTCTGGCTTCTTCTTCAGCTCTGAGTGCTGCAGTTTCTGCTTCTTCCTGAGCCTTCTTTTCTTCGGCTGCCTTTAATTCCTCTAAGGCCTTCTGCTTTCTGATGGTTCGTTGTACCAGTCGATGCCTTCAGCTTCTACGTCGCTCTGTGTCTTGATGTCGATCTTGCGGTTCAGAAGTCTGACTGCCAGTCTGGCGTTGATGCCCTTCTTGCCGATGGCAAGTGACAGCTGATTGTCTTCAACAACGATCAGCAGCTTGTCCTCATCGCCCTTTAACGGCAGAACTGCCAGAACGCTGGCCGGCTTCAGAACGTTCTTGACGAATTCAACGTAATTCGGATTCCATTCGAAGATGTCGATGTTTTCGTGAGAGTTTGGATTGCCATGCTGAGTGATCTCGTCGATGACGCTTAATACTCTGGCTCCTCTCTTCCATCGGTCTCTACCGGATCTTCCAGAAGTTCCACATTGAAGGCTGGTGGGCCTTTGTGCCCGGCGCCCGCATCTACTGGCTGGCCCGCTGCGCGGACAGAGAGAGCGACGGAAAAGTCGCCATGATCTTCGAGCTTCTGACCTATCCGGTCGCGATCGTCGCCCAACTGATGAACGAAAATCTGGAATTTGTCAGGTACTTTATGATCCTGTTCTTCTTTTTCCTGATCATAGGCCTGATCTACAAGGCCAGGATCTGTTTTGACCTGTGCGGCGATCTCAAGGTCTCCAAGGTCTGGGGCTTGCTGTGGGTATTTGCCGAGGCCATTCCCGCCCTGGTATGGGGATTCAGCGACAAATATACGCCCAGCAAGGCACTTCTGCGATACAACGGCCTCGATCCGGTCCTCTCCGATGAGCAGATTCAGGAGCTCGCACAGAATTCCGAGACCACGCAGGACGGCCTCTCGGTCAAGATCGAGGACCGCACGGTCCGCAATTTTCTGGACAAGCGTTATCTTCTGCGCGAGATCTTTATGAACATAGAGCCCGGCCACATGGTCCTTCTTCTGGGCGGATCCGGATCCGGCAAAACTACCTTTATAAATGCCATCACCGGCTACGAGAAAGCCAACGCCGAGATCCTTCTCGGCGGCATGAACGTCTACAGCGAATACGACAAGATGAAGTATTCCATAGGGTTCGTCCCGCAGCTGGATCTTATGCGCGGCAACGATACCGTTTACCGGACGCTCATGGACGCCGCTTTCCTGCGCCTCCCCTCCGACACTCCTATGTCGAAACTCATAGAGCGCGTAAACGCCGTTCTGGAGCAGTTCGGACTCAATTCCGTCAAGAGCAATCTGGTCGAGAAGCTCTCCGGCGGCCAGCGCAAGCGCCTGTCCATCGCCATGGAATATATCAGCGACCCTTTCCTGTTTGTGCTGGATGAACCGGACTCCGGTCTGGACGGCGTCATCGCCAGGGACCTCATGAAGCACCTGCGCCGCATCGCCGACCAGGGCAAAATAGTGATCGTCATCACCCATACTCCCGACCGCGTGGTGGACCTCTTTGACGATCTGATCGTGCTCGCCAAGGACTCCCGCAGAACCGGACGGCTGGCCTTTTACGGCAGTATCGATGAGGCCAGGAAATTCTTCGGACAGGACAGCATGGAAGGCATCCTCCGTCTCATAAACCAGAAAGACGAAGGCGGGGAAGGCCGGTCCGATGAATTTGTCGTCAAATATGTGGAAAGGCAGGTGGCGAGATGAATACAAACGCAGCAGCTCCGAATCAGCAGGCCGATCAAAATTCGACCCAGAGCACCCAGTTCAAGCTCATGTCGGGAAATCACCGCGGACGCCTCGCCCAGATTCCGATTTACCTTGGGAAAAATTTCCGAATGTTTATCTATCAGACCGACTGGAAGGTACTTCCCATGTCGGCTCTGATCGCCGGCCTGATCGCGTCGGTCGTGGGCGAGAACATGTTTGTGACCATGGAGGGACAGTTTCAGTGCTCTCTGGCGCTGACCTGTGTCTGCATCTGGAACGGGTTCTTCAACTCGATCCAGTCCGTCTGCCGCGAACGGCCGATCATAAAGAGAGAGCACCGCGCGGGCATGCACATTTCTTCCTATATAGCCGCGCATCTGATCTATCAGATGTTCCTGTGCGCCGCCCAGGCACTGATCACCGTCTCCGTATGCAAGACCATCGGCATCAAGTTCCCGACGGAAGGCTTTATCACGAAATGGTTCCTGCTGGACATCTGGATCACCATCTTTCTGATCACCTATGCCTCGGACATCACTTCTCTGTTTATCTCCTGTGTCGTACACAATACGACCACGGCAATGACGGTCATGCCCTTTATGCTGATCTTCCAGCTGGTTTTCTCCGGCGGCGCCTTTACACTGTCCGGTCCCGCTGCCTGGATGACCAACCTCACCATCAGTAAGTACGGACTCGTGGCGCTCTGCGCGCAGGGCAATTATAACTCCCTCAAGTCCGTCCTGCTCTGGAATACCATCTTCCGGGTCCGCGAGAGCAGTCCCGAACTCAAGGAAGCGCTCCGACAGGTCGAGAAGGCCGGAAAGCTTGATGAAATCCTCGTGCGAAGCGGCGAGGCCATGCAGGAGGCCGCCTATGAAATGACAAAGCACAATATTTTCACCTGTTGGGCACATCTGGTCATGTTCACGGTCATCTTTGCCGTGCTCTCCGTCATTGTCCTCGAATTTATCGACAATGACAGGCGCTGAGTGCTCCATTTATTGACAATGACAGGCGCCGCGATAGCGGAGGCATGTCTGGCGCCGCGGGATTTTAGGCATAAACACCCATATTTGTGAATATGTCTCCCAAGGATTCTCGAAAAGACGCATAATTCTGCCAAAACTGGAAGGCATTTTCCACAGTTCTGGGCATATATACATTTTATGGAAAAAATATCTCCTAATTACCTCTGGCGATGTCGGCGACAGAGAGGTAATTAGGAGATAAAATTTGCAAAATATTTGTTTGTGCCTAAAACACAGCGCCCGGCATGCTCGCAGGTCTCTTTGCGCCCGGCACCCTCGCAGGTCTCTTTGCGCCCAGCGCCTCACAGGC
>ONPK01000169.1 GCA_900319675.1 uncultured Bacillota bacterium | reverse complement strand
GTGGACTTCTACATCAAGACCATTCAGGAAAAGGCCACGTTAAGAAAGCTGATCGACAGCTGTAATGAGATCATCAATAACAGCTACGTTACCGGCGGTACTGAGTTCTCAGATCTTCTGAGCATTGCCGAGACAAAGGTACTGGACATTACCAGATCACTTAAGACAAGTGACTTCGTAACAAGTTCCGCTGCCATGGATGAAGTTATCAACAGAGTCAAGGAAGCAGAAACAAGAAAGGGCATGACAGGCGTTCCAAGCGGATTCTATGCCCTGGATAACATTACCAACGGTTTCCAGGACGGTGACCTGATCATTCTGGCTGCCAGACCTTCCGTAGGTAAGACGGCACTGGCTCTGAACATGGCCATCAATTCAGCCGTCAGATTCAAGAAGAGCGTAGCGATATTCTCTCTGGAAATGCCGGTACTGCAGTTAGGAACGAGAATGCTGTCAAACGTTGCCAAGGTTGACAACGACAAGTTAAGAACAGGCTCAGGTCTGCAGAACGACGAATGGGGCGCCCTGCAGAACGGTGTTGAAACCCTGAAGAAGGCGAACATATTCCTTGATGACAGTCCGTCTATCAAGGTCAATGAAATATTCTCAAAGTGCCGTAAGCTGAAATCAGACGGTAATCTTGATCTGATCATCATAGACTACCTGCAGCTCATTGCACCGTCATCAAAGAGTGCTGATAACCGTCAGCAGGAGGTATCGGAGATTTCCCGTGCCTTGAAGTCTCTGGCCAGAGAACTGAAGGTACCGGTAATCGCCCTGTCTCAGTTATCACGATTGGTTGAGCAGAGAAGAGGCGACAACCGTCCGATGTTATCAGACTTAAGAGAATCAGGCTCAATTGAGCAGGACGCCGACGTTGTAATCTTCCTCCAAAGAACGAAGAGGGAGAGGAAGAACGTCAGGATAACTTCTCGGTATTTGAGGTCAAGGTCAGCATCGCCAAGCACCGTAATGGTCAGATTGGCGAAGTAAGTCTGATGTTCCAGCCTGGACTAAACTCTTTCTACGACAAGGAGAAGGATGATGAAAGATAAGAAACGGAGCAGACAGCTGATAGCCGTAATGATCGCAGGAATTCTTGCGGTCGTTTTGGCGTTCGTTCTCCGTGATGAAAACATTGCTCAGGCCAATCATTCAATGAGAGCAGAGCAGTCTATCGTCAATCAGAAAATCGTCGGCATGTATGAGAGACCCGTTCCAATCGTCAAGGTATTCTATCAGGACAAGCTGTTGGGTGCCATATACGATGTCACCATTCTGGATAAGGCTAAAGATATTGCCTATAACACCAATTACCGCGATTACTTTGCGAACTCAGACATAAAGTACAATGAGGACATCTATCTCTATGAGGAAAAGACCTATATGGAGTATGAGAACAAGGATGATGAGATAATGAACTATCTCATTGACAATGACCTGTTCTCTGTAGAGGCCTATCAGATCAACATCGGTGACAAGGATGTGATCTACGTACGTTCCAATGAGGAATTCAAGAACGCCTTAAGGACCTTTGTCATGAGCTTCATTGACGAGGAGACGTTCCTCAAGCTGGAAAGAAATGAAACCATTCCGCCGTTAAGTGAATATGGCGAGAAGGACATGAACATCTACATTGAGGAAACCATCAAATCTACCAAGGTCGTTGCCAGCTCCAAGGAAATATTCAAGAGCGAGGCGGAGATCATCAGATATCTGGCCTATGGCAGAGACCCGCAGCTGGAATACTATACGGTTCAGCATCTGGATACCATACAGGGTATCGCTTCCAAGCATAACCTGAGTGCCGAGCAGCTGGTCATCATCAATGATGACATCCGTTCGGAGAATCAGGCTCTTAAGGAAGGCTCACAGCTTAACATTACATATTACGATCCGGTCATTACCATCGTCGTTGAAAGAGACCGTCTGGTTCAGGAGACGATCCTGCAGCCGCAGACGGAATACGTCAATGACCCCAACATCGCTGCCGGTAACGTCGTCGTTGCCCAGGAGGGATGGGATGGCAGTAAGGACGTATTATACAGAGAAGTTTATGTCAACGGTGTCATCACCAGTTACAAGCAGGTTTCTTCTACGGTAACCAGGGAAGCGCAGAGAAAGATCATCCATATCGGTGCCGGTTCAATTTACATTGACACGGGTGACAAGTCATTTACCTTCCCGGTTGAAAATCCGGTGGTAATCTGCGACTACTACTGTTATGCAGGTCACAGCGGCATCGACATTCAGAACCGTTACAACCACTACAGTCCGCTGTACGCAGCTGAAAGCGGCGTAATTACCGGCAATGGCTGGTGGTGGGACATGGGATGGTATTACATCATCGACCATGGTAACGGCATCATCGTCAGATATCTGCACATGAGGATCCAGGGACCATTGCCTGTAGGCACCGAGGTCGTAAAGGGTCAGTACATTGGAGAAGTCGGCATGACGGGACAGGCTGACTGTCCGCACGTTCATGTTGACGTACGAATAAACGGCGTAAGGGTGGACCCGTGCTCCATATTCCCGTGTTAGCCTATGGAGTACTTCGTCTTAGCAAGCGGATCCAAAGGTAACTGTACGGTAGTAAAGAGCGGAAACGAGTTCATTGTCATAGACTGCGGCACCAGCAAGAGATATCTTAAAAACTCTTTTGAAAAGATCGGACTTAACTATCTGGAAGCTGAGGCGCTGTTAGTAACTCATGAGCATTCAGACCACATTAAGCAGGTAGAGATGTTTGATCCCATACCTGTTTATTCTCCCTGCGAGATAAGGTCGATCAGGGATGAAAGACCGGTCGAACCTCTGGAGGAATTTGACGTAGGCTGTTTCCACATTCTTCCGATTCCGCTGTCTCACGACACCCGGGATACGGTGGGATACATCATCAGTGATGGAAAGGAAACACTGGTATCGGTTACCGATACGGGATATGTTTCCCACAATAACAAGGAACTGATCAAGAACGCTGATTACTACATCTTCGAGAGCAATTACGATACGGTAATGCTGATGAGTTCAGCCAGACCTCCGTATCTCAAGAGCAGGATCATATCTGATTCAGGTCACCTGAGCAATGAACAGTCTGCCGAGATCCTGGCCGATGTAATCGGCCCCAGAACCAGGGAGATCGTTCTGGCCCACATCTCCCAGGAGTGCAACACCAGGGACATTGCCTATCAGAATCTGATCGATATCTTTGAATCCTATAACATTGACCCGCGCAGCTACAGAATACATGCAGCCGGGCAGTATGAGATCTATCAAGGCGGTAAGTAACCGCCTTTTTCAGTGGTCTCTGGTATATAATGTATTTAGAATAATTACACTAAGGGAGAAATAATAATAATGAGAGAAGATCTTGCCAGACTGGAAACTGAAAAGAGAAACATGAACACCCTCGA
>ONPK01000070.1 GCA_900319675.1 uncultured Bacillota bacterium | reverse complement strand
CGATGCCGGCAATACCAGTAACGGCAAGACCTACGTTGCCAGCTACCACCATCTCAGCTGCGAGGGAAGAATAGTCGTAACTTCTGACAACCCGTCAAGGGAGAAGCAGGTAATAAACAAGGGTGCCAGAATAATGATCATCTGCGGGGAGACCTGCAGCGACGACATCATTGAGCTGGCCAGGAAGAAGAACTGCACGGTAATCATTACTGATAATGACATTTACGACGTATGCAAGGAAATTGACAGATCAATGCCGATCGAAAGGCTGATGAGCACCAACATCACCACCTTCCGCTATGATGACTACGTTGATGACGTCAAGCTGAAGATCAACAAGTCAAAGTTCCGTGCCTACCCGGTAATTGATGCCAGGGATCACGTGATCGGCATGATCTCCCGTTACCATGTCTTCCAGCACACCAACCGCAACCTCATCATGGTTGACCACAATGAATTTGCCCAGAGCATTGACGGTGCTGAAAGCGCCAATGTCATGGAGATAATAGACCACCACCGGATCGGCGGCATCAAGACGTCTTCACCGGTATTCTTCCGTACGGAACAGCTGGGAAGCTGCTCAACGATCATAACCAAGATCTTTGAGGAAAACAACATACCGATTCCTGAGGATCTGGCCGGCATGCTGTGCTGCGCCATTCTCTCAGATACGCTCAACTTCAATTCCGTAACCTGTACGCAGGAAGACATTGACATTGCTCATAAGCTGGGCAAGATTGCCGGACTGAATGTTGAGAAACTTGGTCCGAAGATCCTGAGCGCCGGAGCCAACCTCGGCAACAAGAGCGTTGAGGACATCTTCCACCACGACCTGAAGTTCTTTGAGATCAGGAAGCTGAAGGTGGCAGTAGGGCAGATCAACATCGTCAGCTTTGAAGCCATCATCCCGCTGAAGAACAACATGATCAGACATCTGGAACAGTATGCCGCAGCCAACGGCTGTAACATCTGCATGATGGTATTCTCATTAATTGACGGTACCGGTTCATATGTCCTGATGAGGGGCAGTGAGAGAGCGGTAGCTGAGTATGCCTTTGAGGACATGGCCATCAACGTTGACGGCTACATGTTCCTGCCGAAGGTAATGAGCCGCAAGCTGCAGATCATACCGAGACTGACGGCAGCGGTAGAGGAGAAATGACAATGACAACAGAAGAATTATGGAAGAAATATGAAGAGCACATGTTCAGAATATCAGCCTACAATCTGGTATTGAGCACAGTGTACTTTGACAATGATACGATAGCTCCAACTAAGGGAGATGAATACCGCAATGAGAGAATGGCCTACATGGATGGGGAACAGTTCTCCCTGCAGACGGATCCTGAATTCATCGCCCTGATGGAGGAACTGAATAAGAGGGAAGATCTGGATGATACCAGAAAAAGGATCATCAGATGGCAGCTGAAGGATCTTGACGCCATCCGCAACATTCCCAAGGAACTGTTTGTTGAATACAGCCAGCTGTCCATGGAATCCCAGCAGGCGTGGGAAAAGGCCAAGAAGGCCAACGACTATAAGCTGTTTGAACCTTATCTGCTTAAGGTAATAGAAATGAGCAAGAGGATGTTAACCTACAGGCACAGTGATCTGAAGGGCTACGACATCCTGCTGTCGGACTTTGAACCGGGAATGACCATTGAGAAGTATGAAGAGTTCTTCTCATTAATAAAGAGGGAACTTGTACCTCTGATCAGACAGATCAGTCTGAAGGAGAAGATCGATACTTCCTTCACCAGACGTCATTATCCAAAGGATCTGCAGAAGAAGCTGATGTACAGGATACTGGAGTACATGCACTTTGACCTTGAGGCCGGATTACTGTCTGAGACAGAGCATCCGTTTACCAATTCCATCAGCAAGTACGATAATACTACGAGAACAATCTGATGAGTTCCATCTATTCCGTAGTTCATGAGGCCGGACATGCGACCTATAACTATCAGGTGTCTGATGAACTGGCTAAGACGTATGTCTTTGACAACATGAGCAGCGGCATGCATGAATCTCAGTCCAGACTGATGGAGAACTATCTGGCCAGAAGGGATTCCTTCTGGGACAACCTGTTCCGCTACATGAAGGAACTGTTCCCTGAACAGCTGGAAGGCATCAGCCAGGAGGATTTCGTCAGGGCAGCCAATGCCACGGAATGCTCACTCATCAGAACGGAAGCCGATGAGCTGACCTATCCGCTGCACATTCTGATCCGCTATGAAATTGAAAAGGGCATCTTTGACGGTTCAGTTGACGTCAATGATCTGGAGAATGTCTGGAATGACAAGTACGAGGAATACCTGGGAATCAGACCGAAGAAGGCTTCAGAAGGAATCCTGCAGGATGTTCACTGGTCAGGCGGAAGCTTCGGTTACTTCCCGACCTATGCCTTAGGCAGCGGTTATGCCGCCCAGTTCGTGAAAGCCATGAGCAGGGATCTGGATATTGATGAATGCATGAGCAATGATGAGTTCATTAAGATCAAGGAATGGCTCAGGGAGCACATTCATAAGTACGGCGGTCTGTATTCACCATCTGAGCAGATAAGGATCGCCACCGGCGAGGATTTCAATCCGCAGTACTACATTGATTATCTGAAGGATAAATACACGAAACTGTATGACTTATAAAAAGACTGAACCGTGAGGTTCAGTCTTTTTCTGCTGAATACTTGTTGTAGATCAGTATGCCGATGAAGCTTATCACCAGCGTAACGCCGAATATTATGCCCGTCTTCAGATATTCCTTCTGACCGATCGAGGCGCCGGCATAGGTGGAGGTGATTACCGAAGGAACGCGGGCGATGAATGATATTATGGCCCAGGTCTTAATGTCCATGTCGGTAAGGCCGACGGTATATGTCAGTAAGTCCTTCGGGGTTCCCGGTATCGCAAAGATCAGGAAGGTGAGGGCATTGAGTTTCTTCGGGTTCTGCAGGAATTTCATCTTCTCCATGGTTTCCTTCTTAATGAAGATCTCCACGAAGTAGTGGCCGAACTTTCTGACGAACATGAAGATTATGATACTGCCCAGGGTAATGCCCGTCAGACACAGCAGGGTGCCTTCCAGTAGGCCAAAGCAGTAGCCTCCGGCTATCTCAAAGGGCTCTCCTGGTATGATGGCCACGATGACCTGCAGGGTAGTGATCAGAATGTAGATCAGTCTGCCCAGTAAACCGTAGGAATCGATCCACTCCTTGAACTTCTCCGGTTCCCTGGCATATTCAATCAACGGCCTGCCCACATAGTAACTGACAACGAACATGACCAAAACGAACAACGCTATGAACGTTATCATGATGATCCTCTGCTGCGTAAGTGTCAGACTCTGGTACTTTCTCTTCATAGTTTCATTATATAGCAGTTATCTAACTAATAGTATTAAGGATTATTTAAAAAGCACTGTCAGTTGACAGTGCTTCAGTTATTATTTCTTACCTGTAACTCTGAAGATCCACTTGAAGATTTCCAGTACCGGAAGTACCAGGAAGGCAAGTCCGATGGCAATCATGAATTCCTTGAAGCTTACGGCTGTGAAACCGAACATCTTGGTGAAGAACGGCAGGTAGATGACACCGCAGGTCAGTACGATCGTCAGTACCAGAGCACCGATCAGCCACCAGTTGATGGTCTTCATCTTGAGCAGGTTACCGCGCTGTGTACGCATGCTTACGGCATGGAACATTTCAACGAAGTTACATGTCAGGAAAGCCATGGTCATGCCGTCGGCAGAACCGTTGGCGTGAATCTCGGCAAAGTTGATATAACCCTTTTCAAGGTAGTCGCCGATGAAGAATGAGGCGATGATCAGTGAGGCCATGAAGATGCCCTGTAAGATCATGTCAACGCCTGCGCCGCCGGCGAATACTGATTCGTCAGAGCTGCGTGGTTTACGCTCCATGATTCCTTCTTCAGCCTTTTCCATGCCTAATGCCAATCCAGGGGCACTGTCGGTAACCATGTTTACCCATAACAGGTGAGCGGCTGACAGTATTTCAATGCCCATGGCGCTGGCTGCGAAGACAACCAGTACTTCAGACATGTTGGTTGATAACTGGAACTGCAGAACCTTTCTGACGTTGTCGTAGATCTTTCTGCCTTCTTCAACGGCATTGACGATGGTAGCGAAGTTATCATCGGCCAGTACCATGTCTGATACGCCCTTGGTAACGTCCGTACCGGTAATACCCATGCCTGTACCGATGTCTGCGGCCTTGATGCTTGGAGCATCGTTTACGCCGTCACCGGTCATGGCTACTACATAGCCAAGGCTCTTGAAGGCTCTTACTATTCTTGTCTTATGTTCAGGCTGAACTCTTGCCCAGACAGATATCTTCTGTACTGTGTCAATGAGCTGCTGATCATTCATGCTTTCCATGTCTGCGCCGATCCTGGCTTCTGAAGCATCGCTGATGATGCCCAGATCCTTACCGATGGCTACTGCAGTGTCGATGTGGTCACCGGTGATCATTACAGGTCTGATGCCTGCCTGACGGCATTCCTTGATGGCGTCATATACTTCCGGACGGCAAGGGTCGATCATTCCGACGTAGCCGATGAAGGTCAGGTCGTCTTCCAGAGTTTCAGCATCGAAGTCCTTCGGTAATTCCTTATATTCACGGTAGGCACAGCCCAATACTCTTAAGGCTCTGTCTGCATAGGACTTGACACCCTTGAGGATCTCCTTTCTGAGATCGTCAGTCATGTCAATGACCTTGCCGTTCTTATCCAGGAATTTTGTACAGTGTGATAACAGGATCTCAGTAGCACCCTTGGTGTACTGAATGTATGAACCGTTCTTTTCATGAACAGTTGACATCATCTTACGCATTGAGTCAAACGGTGCTTCGCCAACACGCGGCTGATCGATTACCAGCTGCCATCTTGGCAGTTCGTTCTTGAAGGCATAGTTTACAAGTGCAGCCTCTGTCGGCTCACCCTTGGATTCCTTTTCGCCCTGTTCGATCGTTGCGTCTGAACATAAGGCCATGCCTGTTGCCAGCAATGTCTTGTCATTGGTGAATTCATCAACGACTGTCATCTTGTTCTGGGTCAGGGTACCTGTCTTATCTGAACAGATGATCTGGGTACAGCCCAGAGTTTCAACGGCTGTCAGCTTTCTGATCAGAGCATTACGCTTTGCCATGGCAGTAACACCGATGGAAAGGATGATGGTTACTACTGCCGGTAATCCTTCAGGGATGGCAGCTACGGCTAAGGCAACGGCCATGATGAAGGTATTAAGTACCAGGTCTACAATGTTGGCACCGGTAGGGAACAGTAGTTCTCTGCCTACGCCGAATACGAATACGAATACGCAGATGCCGATGACCAGTTTGGTCAGAACCTTGGAGAGTTCTTCCATCTTCTTCTGTAAAGGTGTCTTCTCGTCTTCGGTTTCATTCAGGGCATTGGCGATCTTGCCCATTTCGGTAGCCATGCCGGTGGCAACTACAACTGCCTTGCCACGGCCGTATACGATGGTTGAACCGCTGTAAAGCATGTTGGTACGGTCACCTAAGGCAATGTCCAGTGCATTCTCCTTCAGCATCAGAATGTCCATGATCTTGGTTACAGGAACGCTTTCACCGGTCAGGGCAGCTTCCTCAACCTTCATTGAGTGGCTTTCCAGGATACGGCAGTCTGCCGGAACGGCGTCGCCAGCTTCCAGGACAACTACGTCACCGACTACCATGTCTTCTGACTTCATGGTAACCAGCTGGCCATCTCTTAGGACCTTGCTGGTGGCGGCGGTCATTTCCTTCAGGGCGTCAATGGCTTCCTCAGCCTTGCTTTCCTGAATGATGCCCATGAGGGTATTTACGATTACAACGAACAGAATGATGATCAGATCAGCATAGGATTCGTTGGCGTGATTAACAACGTTCTGATAGACAGTAGTTATGGTAGATAACAGGGCTGCACCTAACAGCATCATGATCATTGGGTCATTGATGGCACCAAGGAATCTCTGCATGAATGTCTTCTTTGGCGGCTCAGCCAGCTTGTTCTTACCGTTTTCCGCAAGTCTCTTTGCGGCTTCGGCTTCTGTAAGTCCATCAGGTGTTGAGTTTACTTCCTGAAGCACTTGTTCAGAAGTCTTTAAATAATCATTCATTTTCATATCCTCCCGATATAATAAAAAAACCAAACATCACCGTGCTTGGATCTGATACCCCATGCACAGTGAAATACTCTGTACATGAGTCTCGTTGATTAAGATATGCCAGGGCCTTTCGGCCAGTGTTGTTGACATAATCACTCCTGTTAGAGCTAACTACTCCCTCAGTCGCTAAAATGATATCATAACTGCAGTTGGTGTGCAATAAAAATAGATATTATATTATTAGTAAATATAACGTAGAAGAAGAAAAAAGGAGGAACGGTCGTTCCTCCCTGTTACTATGACTTTTTCTTCGGTCTGATCATTCCCAGAACGATCTTGAATCCTGCCAGCAGGGTGACACTGATCAGGAAACCGGCAACGATGTCCGTGAACCAGTGAACGCCTGAGAAGAATCTCAGAACTACGGTTGCCAGGCCCAGTACCCAGCAGACTGCCGTGAAGATCTTTCTGATTCTGGCATCCTTCAGATATCTGTTCATTACCCATGGAGCACTGCCGAATACGGTAGTTGCCAGCATGGCATGAGTTGAAGGGAAGCTTGCTTCAGGTGCAGTTTCATTCGGCATGATGACCGGTCTGTAATTGATGGCTACCTTTTCAAACAGAAGGTACAGAGCGATGACGATGACGTAGAGAACGCCGACGGCAATGATGTTGCGGTCAACTTTCTTGAGGCTCTTGCCCTGTAACAGCTGCATGCCGCCCATGAAGGCGAATCCGCAGCAGACCAGTAGTGCCAGATAGCCAAGCAGGTTTGTCACTCTGTAAAGTACCATGTTGAGAGGGATCATGTCCCTGAAGAAACCGTTGATGTGTGAGAAGCCAACCTTGGTGCCAGCAGGGCCGATGGCTGCTACGTCAACGAAGCAGACGAGAATGCTGAACAGTACGGTTACTGCCAGTATTACGGCAAAATCAATGAATCTCTGTTTTTTCATATGTTTCATTCCTTTTTATTAACCTACTCATTATAGCACTTCACGTGCATTCCTCCCAGCAATTCCCGCATTTAGTGGAAAAAGCTTCACAAAGTAAATATAATTGTAGTGAAAAAGAAGGTGTTAACATGTTGGATTTGGCAGTATGCGTCAGCTATGACGGCAAGAGTAACATTTATGAGGCCATTGATGCCATCAATGCCGCCGGTTTTAAGAAGGTCTTCGTACAGTGGTATGACAAGGACTGGGAGATCTCCCAGCAGGATCAGGTCGACTACGTCAGAAAGGCCGGACTGGAGATCATCTTCGCTCATCTGGGTTATCAGAACATCAATGACATCTGGCTGGACAAGGAAGAGGGAGAAGCTCTGATCAAAAGATACAAGAGAAACATCGATGAAGCCAGGGCCAACGGCATTCCGATGGTAATGATGCATGCCGTTTCCAAGACGGAGGCACCTTATCCTAACGAGATCGGCTTGAGAAGATTTGAGGCAATAGTGGATTACGCCAACCAGCAGGGTATTGAGATCGGCTTTGAGAACACCAAACTGCCGGGATATCAGCGATACCTGCTGAGCAATTTGAAGGGCAAGGCCGGCATCTGTCTGGACTTCGGTCACTGTCATGCCCACTTCAAGGATGAGTTTGACTTTGACTTCTTCCGCAATAAGATAACCTCAGTGCACATTCACGATAACTTCGGAGCCAGGGACGAGCACCTTCTGCCTTTTGACGGCAGCATCGACTGGAAATGGGCCATGAGCAATCTTAAGAAGGCCGGCTTCAACAGGGAACTGACCATGGAGATCGTCTATCACGGCCAGTATCCGGAAATGATGACGGTTGAGGAATTCTACAGAAAAGGCCATGAGATCGGAATGAAGCTTGCTCAGATGTTTGAGGAGGCTGAATGATCTTCACGGGATGTCTTAAGACTCCGTTCGGCTATCTGAAGATCGAAGCCGATGAGGAAAGCTTACTGGCAGTGGAAATAATTGAAAGTGCCGTAAGTGAAAGAAACAACGACATTACTTCAGAAGCCAAAAGACAGCTGAAGGAATACTTTGCGGGCAGGAGAAGAGACTTTGATCTGCCCTTGCGTTATGAAACGACTCCTTTCAGAAGGAGAATATACGATGCATTAAGGAAAGTGCCATACGGTTCAACGGTTAGCTACCGTGACCTGACCTACATGGCCGGCAACAGACATGGCTTCCAGGCTACCGGACAGGCCATGCATCATAACAGGCTGATGATCGTGGTGCCATGTCACCGCGTCATCAACAGTGACGGCTCCATCGGGGGCTATGGCGCGCACCTGGAAATAAAGAAATACCTTCTCAACATGGAAAGCGGAAGGGAAATCTGGTAGATTATTTGTTTTAAGCGGAAGGGAAATCTGGTAGATTATTTGTTTTAAAAGATTATAATAGTGTGTGGTGATTTTATGAAGGAATTAAGGGTAGTAACATACGCACCTGATCAGACCAGGGCATTGGGAAAGAAACTGGGCAGTCTCATCGACGGCAGTTTTCTCATTACCTTATCCGGGGAACTGGGAGCCGGTAAGACGACCTTTACCCAGGGACTGGCCAGGGGTCTGGAGATCACAAGGAACGTAACTTCACCGACATTTACGCTGATGAAGAGCTATAAGGGCAGACTGCCGCTGTATCACATCGATGCCTACAGACTGGAAGACATTGACCAGGATCTGGGCTTTGAGGAGTATGTGGACGGCGATGGGGTCTGCGTAATTGAATGGTCGAATTTCATTGAGGATGTTCTGCCGGAAGAAAGGCTGAGCATCAATCTGACGATAAGCGATGACGATTCCAGAATGCTGGTATTCTCAGCATATGGAGACAAGTATGAGGAGGTGCTTGAAAGACTATGTACACAGTAGGAGTAGATACATCTCACCAGTTCCTGCTTCTGGCTTTGTTAAAGGATGACAGACTGGTTGAAGGCGTTCAGCTGGACTGCTTCAAGCATCAGTCCGAATATCTGATCCCGGAGATCAGCAAGCTTCTGGA